>NZ_NCVA01000041.1:300000-581876 GCF_002096685.1 Streptococcus oralis subsp. dentisani
TGCGCCGCAAATTGCATGAGCAAGACAGCTCCCAAGGCAAAGTTAGGGGCAATCAAGCCCCCCAAATCTTGTTCACGGGAAAATGCTTTTAGTTCAGCAATTTCGTCACTAGTGAATCCAGTTGTTCCTACGACAGGAGCAAAGCCATTTTCAAGGGCAAAGCGCGTATTTTCGTAAGCAACAGCTGGTGTGGTGAAATCCACCCAGACATCAGCCTCAAATCCAGCCAAGTCAGCCTTATCATTGAAGACAGGAATTCCCTGCCATTCTGACTCAGACTCAAAAGGATCCAAAACTGCGACCAAGTCCAAATCTGGATCAGCCAAGACCATCTGACAAGCAGCTTGGCCCATCTTTCCCTTAAAACCGGCAATAATTACTCGAATACTCATCTCTACTCCTGTCTAAGATACAAAGCCTGTAAGAACACAAAGTGAAAATAGGAGTTCTGATCAAGGAGTGTCTACTCCTTGGAAGAACTATCTTTTTCACACAGGGTTCCAGGCGTGTTCAATTATCAAGATACAAAGGACGTTAGCTGCCCATGAAAAATAGGGAATGGCGCTGACTTTCCATGAAAGGCAAGACAGGCATCTTTTTTCAAGAGGCAGGTAGGCCGTGTTCAATTTCTAAGATACAAAGCTTGTAAGAACAATTTAGACGATTGGTGTATAGCTCAAGGCGATACTACCTTCTCCAAGGTGAGTCCCAATGACACTACCAAAGCTAACAATTGGAATCTCAGCAGTCACACCGCTCTCAATCAAAAGCTGACGTAAGTCCACTGCCTTTTGAGGAGTATTGCCATGAATGACTGTGATACGGTAGTCCCCATCTTTTGTCAACTCTTTGATGATTTCCACCAAACGTTTGGTTGCCTTCTTTTCCGTACGAACTTTTTCGTAAACTTCAATCACCCCTTGGTCATTAAAGTAGAGGATAGGCTTGATACTGAGGAGATTCCCTAAGACGGCTGCCCCATTTGACAGACGTCCTCCCTTAACCAAATGGTCGAGGTCATCTACTATGATAAAGGCTGAGTTATCAGCAATTTGAAGAGCTAATTTTTCCTGAATCTGAGCAAAATCATCGCCTTGTTCTGCCCATTCAAAGGCACTCTCCACCATAAATCCTAGAGGAGCACTTGTGATATGGGTATCAGGAAAGTCAATGGTCAAGCCATCATACTCATCCAACATATATTGGATATTCTGATAAAAGCCTGAAATTCCTGACGAAAGGAAAAGGCCCAAGACATGGGTATACCCTCCATCTTTCAAGGAACTTAAAATCTCATCTAATTTGGCAATACTTGGTTGACTGGTTTTAGGCAATTCTGCAGACTGAGCCATTTTTTGATAAAATTCCTCAGCAGTCAGATTGACACCTTCGACATACTCCTCCCCATCAATATTGACAGGAATATCCAAGACAAATAGATTCTCTCTTTGCAGCGTCTTCTCCTCTAAATAGGCTGAAGAATCTGTAATGACAGCTAATTTCATGACTAAAACTCCAAATTGATTCCTGGAAGATCCAAGGCGATTTCTGTTACTTCATACGTCAAACGGTTGAGCATGTTCAAGCATGGACGTGCCAAGGTTTCGACTTCTTCTTGGTTAAATTCGCTTGGTTCGTTGACAATACGACCTTCCACATGATTCACTTGAGAAATCGTTCCACTGATGACAAATTTGTCAAAGACAATCATGAAACTCAAGATAACAACAAGCGAAGTCACTTGGTTTTCTTGGTCATGTTGGAGTAGCTGAAAGTTCACGTCTACCTTGGTTTCAGGAGCTCCATTTTCATTTTCCCATTCAAAGTTACGAGCATCAAAGTGATACTGGCTAACAAATTCTTGTTCTCGTTTAAGATTCATTTTTCTCTCCCATTGCTACAATTTACTATGCAATTGTACCACATTTTTATCATTTCATCTAGTTTTCTAGGCTTTAGTCAATTCCGATTTCATCTTTAACCACAGCAGCAATCGTATCTACATAGTAGTTGACTTCTTCTGTTGTAGGGGCTTCTGCCATGACACGCAAGAGGGGTTCTGTTCCACTTGGGCGGACAAGGATACGACCGTTCCCTGCCATCTCTTCTTCCATCTTTTCGATGATTACCTTGATGGCTGGTACTTCCATGGCTTTTTCTTTCATGGCATTTTCCACTCGGATATTGACCAGTTTTTGTGGGTAAATCGTCACTTCTGATGCCAATTGAGACAAACTCTTACCTGTTTCTTTCATGATCTTAGTCAATTGGACAGCTGATAATTGACCATCACCAGTTGTATTGTAGTCCATCAAGATAACGTGGCCTGATTGTTCACCACCAAGGTTGTAGCCTGATTTTCTCATTTCTTCAACGACATAGCGGTCACCAACTGCAGTCACTGCCTTGTTAATGCCAGCACTCTCCAAGGCCTTATGGAACCCAAGGTTAGACATGACGGTTGTCACGATGGTGTTTTGAGCTAACTGGCCTTTTTCAGAAAGGTATTTCCCGATGATGTACATGATCTTATCACCATCAACGATGTCGCCATTTTCATCAACAGCAATCAAACGGTCACTATCACCGTCAAAGGCCAAACCAATAGCAGACTGGCTTTCTTTGACCACTTCTTGAAGAGCTTCTGGATGTGTAGAACCCACATTCAAGTTGATATTAAGACCATCTGGTGTCTCACCGATAACAGTTATTTGAGCCCCAAGGTCTGCAAAGATTTGACGAGCACTTGTAGACGCTGCACCGTTGGCTGTGTCCAAGGCCACTTTCATTCCTTCAAGAGGAGCTCCAGTTGAAACAAGGTATCCTTCATACTTGCGTAAACCTTCTGGATAGTCCACTAAGGTTCCCAAGCCTTCGGCACTTGGACGAGGAAGAGTGTCCTCGGCAGCATCCAGCAAGGCTTCAATTTCTGCTTCTTTGTCGTCGTCAAGCTTAAAGCCATCTCCACCAAAGAACTTAATTCCATTATCAAGGGCTGGGTTGTGACTCGCTGAAATCATGACACCCGCACTAGCTCCCTCAGTTTTAACCAAATAAGCTACTGCTGGTGTTGCAAGGACACCGAGTTTGTAGACGTGAATCCCTACTGAGAGGAGACCCGCTACCAAGGCAGATTCTAGCATTTCTCCTGAGATACGTGTATCACGTCCTACAAAGACTTTAGGGGCTTCCGTTTCGTGTTGACTGAGGACATAACCTCCAAAACGACCCAATTTAAAGGCCAATTCTGGCGTCAGTTCTACGTTTGCTTCTCCACGGACTCCATCAGTCCCAAAATATTTACCCATTTTATTTATCATCCTTTTCTATTATTTATTATTGTTTAGACGAGTCTGGTTTCGTTTCTGAACTCGTTGAAGACGAACTACTGGTTGAAGAGCCCGTTGACGAAGAACTCGAGCTAGACGATGCTGTTTTTGTTGTAATTTTCATAGTCGTGTCAAATGGCATAATGACGCTTGGCAAGACATTGCCATTTTTATCAACTGCTTGTAGAGGAACAGAAGCCGAGTAGTTACCCGTTATCCGTTCACTCGTCGGTAAGATGGCAATGACACGATCTACTTTGGAGAGGGTTTCCTCATCACTAATAACCGTTACTTTTTCATCTGACACAGTAACTGTATCGATTTTCACACGAGAATCAATCTGGCTAGGATCAATCTCTGGAACAACGATTACATTGCCTCGTTTTGCTTTTTTACCGACCTTCACTGTTATCTTTTGTGGTGTTGCAACAGCGGTCAAACCACTTGGTAGATTTTCTATGTTTAGAGGAACTTCTATTGTTCCAACACTGGCATTGGTTAAGTCAGCTGTCACCTTGAATTTACGCGTACTTTCCTGCATTTCGCTTGCCAAAGCAACTCGATTGGAACCTGTCAAGAAAACCGTTACTTCTGACGTGAAGCCACTAATAAAGTACTGTTCACTGTCATAGTGGATATCAATTGGTACATTGAGTACTGTATTAGTATAGGTTTCCGTCCGCACCTGTCTGGCACTATTATTATTCTGATAGTTTGTAGAAGTCGCATAGATAAAGAGGATGCAGGCGAAAAAGAAGGAAGAAATGATATAAAGACTATTTTTTCTCATGTTTCAATCCTCCTAGCAAGCGCTCTTTCAAACCATGTTTTTCCTCTGATGTTGGAAGCAGGATTCTTCTCAATTCAGATTCAAACTCTTCCAAGGTCAAATCGTGCTTAAAGACTCCATTATAGGTGATTGAGATTCCACCCGTTTCTTCCGAAACCACAAAGGTAAGAGCATCTGACACTTCCGACAAACCAATCGCCGCCCTGTGACGCGTTCCAAACTCCTTGGAAATCTCTGTATTTTCAGTTAGTGGCAGATAGGCTGAGGTGACGGCAATCCGATCTTCTCGGATAATGACCGCTCCATCGTGCAAGGGAGTGTTAGGAATAAAAATATTGATGAGCAATTCAGCTGAAATCTTGGCATCTAGGGGAATCCCCGTCGAGATATACTCCTGCAAGGTTCTCACACGCTGAACTGCTACCAGCGCACCAATCTTACGCGGACTCATGTACTCGACTGATTTGACAAAGGCACGAATCATCTGCTCCTCTGCACTAATCGGAGCATTGGAAAAGAAATCCGTTGCCCGGCCCAACCGCTCTAGACCCGTCCGAATCTCCGGTGAAAAGATGACCACTGCTGCAATAACCCCATAGGTGATGATTTGATTGATCAGCCAAGAAATAGTTGTTAAACCAATCATATTGGAGAGAATTTGAGCTAGAATGAAGACCAAAACTCCCCGCACCAAGATCATGATTTTAGTACCTGCAATGGCCTTTGTAAAATGATACAAAATATAAGTCACAATCAGAATATCAATCAGATTGATGACGATACTCCAAGGGCTTGAAAACAAACTCGTCCAGTATTGCAAATTGGATAATGGTTGAAAATTCATCCCTGGCCTCCTCCCTGTCAAAACACTTTCTGTACCATTATACCATTTTTTGCCCATTTTTTCCCTATCCTACCTCATTTTAAATTAAGCAAAAATATGATAAAATAAATTGACTAGAAAAACGAAGGAGAAATCATGTCTCAACTCTATGATATTACTATTGTAGGTGGAGGTCCTGTTGGACTCTTTGCTGCCTTTTACGCCCACCTCCGCCAAGCCAAAGTCCAAATCATCGACTCCCTTCCCCAGCTAGGTGGCCAGCCCGCCATCCTCTACCCTGAAAAGCAAATCCTTGATGTGCCAGGTTTTCCAAACTTAACTGGGGAAGAACTGACCAATCGCTTGATTGAACAGCTAGACGGCTTTGAAACACCTGTTCACCTCAACGAAACTGTTCTTGAAATCGAGAAACAAGATCAAGGTTTTACCATCACAACCAACAAGGGAAGCCACCTGACCAAAACAGTCATCATTGCCATGGGTGGCGGTGCCTTTAAACCGCGTCCGCTCGAACTAGATGGCGTCGAAAACTATGAAAATATCCACTACCACGTTGCCAACATCCAGCAATACGCTGGTAAGAAAGTGACCATCCTTGGTGGAGGGGACTCTGCAGTGGACTGGGCTCTGGCTTTTGAAAAGATTGCCCCAACTACTCTCGTTCACCGTCGAGATAATTTCCGCGCCTTGGAACATAGTGTGCAAGCTCTACAAGAATCATCTGTAACCATCAAAACACCATTCGTTCCTAGCCAACTTCTCGGAGATGGAAAAACACTCGACAAACTAGAAATCACCAAAGTCAAATCAGATGAAACCGAAACTATCGAGGTAGACCACCTCTTTGTCAACTATGGTTTCAAATCATCTGTCGGCAATCTTAAAATTTGGGGTCTGGATCTCAACCGTCACAAGATTATCGTCAACAGCAAGCAAGAGGCTAGCCAATCAGGTATCTATGCTATAGGCGACTGCTGCTACTACGAAGGAAAGATTGATTTGATTGCCACAGGACTTGGAGAAGCACCTACAGCTGTGAACAATGCTATCAACTACATCGACCCTGACCAAAAAGTACAACCCAAACACTCAACCAGTTTATAAGAAAAGAACCACGGATTAACTAATCCGTGGTTTTATAATTCATCTGCTATTTTATTGATCTTTCTGAGTCTGTGGTTGACACCACTTTTAGTCAGGGGATTGCTCAGGCTATCTGCCAACTGCTGGATAGAGTAGTCTGGATGCTGGATTCGCAACTGAGCCACCTCCTGCAAATCTACGGGTAAATTTTCCAAACCCATTCTATCTTTGATTTTACTGATATTATTAATGGTCTTCATACTGGCAGAAACCGTTCGAGCGATATTGGCTGTTTCAGCGTTATTGGCTCGATTGAGATCGTTACGAGTTTCACGTAAAATCTTGACGCGCTCAAAATTATCACGCGCCTGCATGGCCCCAATCACGATCAAGAAATCCATGATGTCTTCTGCACGCTGGAGATAGGTAACTGCACCTTTCTTGCGCTCAATGACCTTAGCGTCCAGCAAAAACTGCTGAAGAAGAGAGGCCAGTCCTTGGGCATGGTCCAGATAAACGGAACTGATTTCCAACTGGTATTTGCCAGACTCAGGATCTCGAATGCTACCATTTGCCAGAAAGGCCCCACATAAGTAAGCACGACCAGCCTCCTCATCTGCTAAAATATCGGGATCAATACCCGTCTCCAAACCAAAGAAGGAATCCGCAAGCCGCAAATCAGCTAAAAGCTCCTGCACCCTCTCATCAGTATAGACCGTGTAGACACGATTCTTGCGAAGATTGCTTCTCTGATGGTGACGAATTTCTGACTTGATTTCATAAAAATAGAGAAAGGACTCATAAAGGTGCCGAGCTAACTTGGCATTTTCAGTCACAACAGACAGAGTCAAGCCCGAAGTCGAGAGACCAATACTACCAGACATCTTGATGATGGCTGATAGTTCATGACGACTGAGATGGTGCTGACCAAGAATTTCTTCTTTTACTGCAACTGTAAAACTCATTTTCTCACCTGTATGATGCGCATCAATTCATCTACAATCAAATCGCCATCATGGAAGGCTCCTCCATTTTCCAAACGAAGGAAGTTGGATGAAATGACACGAGGCACCTGCTTGCAAAGACCAGCAAAATCATGTTCTACCTGAACCAAATATTCATCAAAACGGTTGGTATTCATGTATTCTCTAGGAACCTTTTCGATATTGACCAAGACCGTATCAATAAAAGGCCGACCTAGATGTCTATGGAGGACTTCCACGTGGTCACTGTCTGAAAAGTGCTCTGTTTCCCCACGCTGGGTCATGATATTGCAGACATAGGCTATCTCTGCCTTAGTCTCCAAGAGTGCTTGCCCAATCTCCTCGATGACAATATTGGGCAAAATCGATGTAAAGAGGGAACCAGGCCCCAAGACGATCATGTCACTCTCGAGAATAGTATTGACTACTCGACGACTGGCTTGCGGTGTTTCATCATCCAGAGTATTGGTCACATAGACATGGTCGATCATGCCTGGATGATCTGCAATGTGGCTCTCACCTGCCACCTCAGAACCGTCTTTAAAGACTGCATGCAGTGTCAAAGGCTGATCGCTTGAGGGGTAGATTTTTCCTGTTGTGTGAAAAAACTTACTGAGTAATTGCATGGCATTGTAGGTAGATCCTTGCATTTCAGAGAGCCCTGCTATGATGATATTCCCCAGTGGATGACCCGCAAAAGCTCCAGCCTCTTCTGAGAAACGGTACTGAAAAACCTTCTCATAAAATTTAGGCATATCCGACATGGCCACCAGAACATTGCGAAGATCACCTGGTGGTGTCAGTTGTTGGATATTCTTTCTTAGTTCACCAGAAGAGCCACCATCATCGGCGACTGTTACGATGGCTGCGATGTCAACATCCTTTTCGCGTAAGCTTTTCAAAATGACAGGGATACCTGTTCCTCCACCAATTACCGTTATCTTTGGTTTTCTCATGAACGGTTTACCGTTTCCTTTCTTCTGTCTTTGTCACGATGGCTTTCATTGACAGGCCAGTTTTTAGCAAGGTCCTCAGCGATTCGTTTTGCAAAGGCAACACTACGGTGTTGTCCACCCGTACATCCTACTGCAATGGTCAAGACGGACTTGCCTTCTTTTTTGTAACTTGGCAAAATAGGCTCAATCAAAGCAAGCAAGTGCTGATAGAAATTTTCAGACTCTTCATGATTCATCACATAGTCATAAACTGCTTGATCCTCACCTGTCTGATTGCGGAGTTCCGGAAGGTAGTATGGATTTGGCAAAAAACGGACATCAAAAACCAAGTCTGCATCAATAGGGATACCATACTTGAATCCAAAAGACATGACCTCGATACGGAAAGACTGGGCTTGTTCTTGGTCTGAAAATTGCTCAGCAATGGTTTTACGCAGTTCACGCGGAGTGAGTTCTGTCGTATCCACCACATTTTGACTCATGTTTTTCAAAGGTGCTAAGAGTTCACGTTCCAGCTTGATGCCATCTAAAATTCGACCATCTGCTGCTAGAGGGTGACTTCTTCTAGTTTCCTTATAGCGTGCCACCAATTCCTTATCTGCTGCGTCTAAAAAGAGGATTTTGAAGTCCAAATCATCTTGGTTTTCCAATTCATCCAAAACGGCCTGAATCTCTGAAAAGAAGGAACGGCTCCGCATATCCACCACCAGGGCTAACTTATGGTCATCATCCTTGGTCTCTACCAACTGCAAGAACTTTGGCAAGAGGGCTGGTGGCATATTGTCAATGGTGAAATAGCCCAAATCCTCGAAGGACTGAATAGCTACCGTTTTCCCTGCACCACTCATCCCTGTTACAATCACAAGGTGAAGTTGTTTTTTTGTCATCTATCTCTCCTTATATCAAAAAAAGTTTGGCAGAGCCAAACTTCAACTAGCTTATCCAATCTCTGCGATCACTTCAATTTCGACTTTTACATCACGAGGAAGACGTGCAACTTCCACAGCTGAACGAGCTGGAAATTCCTCTTTAAAGGCAGTTTGGTAAACCTCGTTAAAAGGAATAAAGTCATTCATATCGCTCAAGAAGCAAGTGGTTTTGACAACATGGTCAAAGTCTGTTCCTGCTTCTGCCAAAATAGCACTGATGTTTTTCAAAACTTGTTCTGTCTGTTCTTGTATAGTTTCTCCTACAATTTCTCCAGTTTCAGGAGATAGGGGAACTTGACCACTAGCAAATAAAAGATTGCCAACGATTTTTCCTTGAACATATGGTCCTATAGCTTTTGGAGCTTTGTCTGTATGAATTGTTTTTGCCATTTCTTTCCCTCATAATTTTTCTAATATTGCATCCCAAGCCTGATCCATCCCTGCCTTGCTGACAGATGAAAAGAGGATGAAGTCGTCACTTGGGTCAAAGTTTAATTTCTTTTTGATTGCTGATTCGTGCTTGTTCCACTTACCACGAGGAATCTTGTCCGCCTTGGTCGCAACGATGATAACCGGAATCTCATAATACTTAAGAAATTCGTACATCTGCACATCATCTGCTGACGGGTCGTGGCGGAGATCCACTAGACTAACCACTGCACGGAGATTTTCACGAGTCGTTAGGTACTCCTCAATCATGCGGCCCCACTTTTCACGTTCCTTTTTAGAAACGCGGGCATAGCCATAACCTGGTACATCCACAAAACGCATCTTGTCATCAATGTTGAAGAAGTTGAGCAACTGGGTTTTCCCAGGTTTCCCTGATGTACGGGCTAGATTCTTGCGGTTGAGCATGGTGTTGATAAAGCTGGACTTCCCAACATTTGAACGCCCTGCAAGGGCTATCTCTGGCAGGTCATCCTGCGGATAGTGGGACTTGTTGGCTGCACTGAGCAAGATTTCAGCATTGTGTGTATTGATTTCCATAATCACCTCTAGGCTGTTTCTAGGATTGGTTTATCCGTTCCATCAACAGCTTCTTTTGTGATGCGAACCAGTTTCACATTTTCCTGACTCGGTACTTCAAACATAACATCTAGCATTGTCTCTTCGATGATAGAACGAAGACCACGCGCACCAGTTTTGCGTTCGATAGCCTTATTGGCGATTTCTTGAAGGGCTTCGTCGTCAAATTCCAACTCGACATCATCATAAGAAAGCAAGGTTTGGTATTGTTTCACCAAGGCATTTCTTGGTTCTTTCAGGATGCGAACCAAGTCATCGACCGTCAATTGCTCAAGAGCTGCAAAAACAGGCAAGCGTCCAATCAACTCTGGAATAATACCGAATTTTTGAATATCTTCTGCGATGATTTCTTGCATGTAGGAGCTGTTTTCGTCAATCGCTTTGTTGTTTTGTCCAAAGCCAATAACTTTTTCACCCAGACGTTGTTTGACGATTTCTTCGATACCATCAAAGGCACCACCCACGATGAAGAGGATATTTTTAGTATCCACCTGAATCATCTCTTGTTGTGGATGTTTGCGTCCTCCTTGAGGCGGCACGCTAGCGACAGTTCCCTCGATAATCTTGAGAAGAGCTTGTTGCACTCCTTCACCCGAAACGTCACGTGTGATAGACACATTCTCGCTCTTCTTGGCAATTTTGTCAATTTCATCCACATAGATAATCCCGCGTTCTGCACGTTCGATATTAAAGTCAGCAGCCTGCAAGAGTTTGAGTAGGATATTTTCCACGTCCTCACCCACATACCCAGCCTCAGTCAGAGCTGTCGCATCTGCAATAGCGAAAGGCACGTTCAAGCTCTTAGCTAAAGTCTGGGCCAAGAAAGTTTTCCCTGAACCAGTTGGACCAATCATCAGGATATTTGACTTCTGCAAATCCACATCTTCTGACTCTTCACGCGTATCGTGGAAATTGATGCGTTTATAGTGATTGTATACAGCCACTGCCAAGGCACGTTTGGCACGATCCTGACCAATCACATAGTGGTTCAAGATATTGAGGAGTTCAATTGGTTTTGGGACTTCAGACAAGTCTGCTAAAACTTCCTCGGCCAACTCCTCCCGAATGATTTCCTGGGCTAATTCCACACATTCATTACAGATAAAGGCGTTGTTCCCAGCGATTATTTTCTTTACTTCTTCTTGGCTTTTGCCACAAAATGAGCAATAAACCATCATATCATTTTTCCTATTTGTAGGCATGATTTCCTTCCATTCTAATTTATCATTCTATCTAAAATAAGGTCATATAAAAAGCATGGACACTGTTTACCAGATTGGTAAAAGCATTCAACCAGAGTAAGGCGGATAGTCCATAGCGCTTCTTACGAAAAGCCTGTGCTCCAGTCAAAATACAGATTACACACAAAAAAGCTGTAAAAAATCCAAATATACTGCGCTCCATTAGACTTCCTTTCTATCTCGGTATTCGATGGTAAAATCATAGTCGTTTTTCTCATCTCGGGTATAAGATTTGCTTGCGACTGTCTCAAAACGAGACAAGTCAAACTCCTCAGGGAAATAGGTATCTCCCTCCACCTGAGCATGAATCTGTGTCACGATGATTTCATCTAAATAGGGCTCAAAAGCCTGAAAAATCTGTTTTCCACCAATGATATAGAGATTTTTTTCCTGACTCTGATACCAAGTTAAAACAGACTTCACATCTTGAAACACGAGCGCTCCATCCACGACTTCATCACTGTTTCGTGTCAAAATCAAGGTTTGGCGTTTGGGAAGCAGACGACGCCCCATTCCATCAAAGGTCACTCGTCCCATCAGTATAGCATGATTTAAAGTTGTTTCCTTAAAATGTTGCAACTCTGCTGGCAAATGCCAAGGGAGACGATCTTCCTTCCCAATCACCCCTTTTTCATCTTGGGCCCAAATGGCTATGATTTTCTTTGTCATGCTTCCGTCCTTTTTATTGATACTACTATTTTATCAAAATTCTCCCAAAAAGACTGTTTTGAAACGCGCTCAAAAGAGAGAAAAGGAGCAGGCTTCATTTAGCCTGCTCCTCTCGTCCCTAGGACATATATTTTTTTGCTTCAGATTCAATTTTTTCGACCACTTCTTGTATACTTAGTCCAGTTGTGTCAAGGTAAACTGCATCCTCAGCCTGTTTGAGAGGTGAGGTTTCACGATGACTATCCTTGTAATCACGTGCCGCAATCTCTTCTTTCAGCGTTTCCAAGTCAGTCTCAATCCCTTTAGCAATATTTTCCTTGTAACGACGCTCTGCTCTTTCTTCAACAGAGGCTACTAGGAAAATCTTGAGTTCAGCTTGTGGTAAAACAACTGTCCCGATATCACGCCCATCCATGACAATGCCACCTTGCTGGGCAATCTCTTGCTGGAGCGAAACCAGTTTCTCACGCACCTCAGGAATGGCAGCAATGCTTGAAACCTTGTTGGTCACTTCATTTTCACGAATCGGATGAGTAATATCAACATCGCCAACAAAGACAAGTTGCTCACCTGTTTCCGAACGTCCAAAACTAATAGGGTGTTGGTTCAGAAGTTCAAGAAGTTGGTCTACATTTCCTGCATCCAACTGGTGCTTGAGTGCTATATAAGTCGCAGCACGATACATGGCACCTGTATCAAGATAAGTGTAACCAAAATCCTTAGCAATAATCTTTGCGACCGTACTCTTACCACTGGAAGCAGGACCATCAATAGCAATTTGAATTGTCTTCATTTCCGACTCCTATCTAGTCTTGATGACATCACCAGGGTTGGCAAACCAAGTTCCTGATGACATATGAGAAGGATTCAGAGCTTCTAGCTGGGCAATGGAAATCCCTGCACGCTGAGCGAGAGCTGCTTCTCCTTCTCCAGGTTGCACAGTAAGCGTTCCTTCTCCATCTGTGTGTTCTTCAGAACTACTTTCTGAAGGAGTTGATTCTTTCGTTTCTTGAGCTTTACTAGTAGAGGAAGAAGACTCTTCCACTTTAGAGGTTGACGATGGAGCTGAAGAATCATAAAAATCCTTCAAAGCTGCCGTGCGGTTACTTCCTCCAGTAGAAAGGTAAATCAATACGACAACCATCGCTACAACGATTACAAAGAAGAGGCTAGCTAGAATGGTCAAGACACGATTGGCAACAACACCTTTTCCTTTTTGTTTACGGTGACGACGCTCTAATCTTGTTTCTTCTTCTCTATTGTCATAAATATCTTCTTGCCACGGTTCTTTTTCCATACCTTACTCCTTGTATTTTTTTCATTTTCTTATTACAATATAAATATGAAAGTCACACTTATACCTGAACGGTGCATCGCCTGCGGGCTTTGCCAGACCTACTCTGAACTCTTTGATTACCATGATAATGGAATCGTTCGATTTTACGATGATCCAGTTGAATTGCAAAGAGAAATCGCTGAGACCAGCGATGTTCTGGAGGCTATCAAACAGTGCCCTACACGTGCACTTCTCAAAGATCCATCATAGTTTAAAAGGGAGATTGATTTTGTTGATTCTTTTTGTCACTTTAATCCCTTCATCTACTAGTTTAGCATATTTCTAGGTAAAATTATAGTCTTTTCTGGTTATTTTTCCCTTCAAAAATAGAAAGATCACTTTTTTCTTTGACGAGATAGAGTGGTCTTTTTTTGGTTTCCATATAAATCTTACTGATATATTTTCCCAAAATCCCAATGGTCAGGAGTTGAATCCCTCCAAGAAAGAGAATGACAGCCATCAGAGAAGTCCAGCCAGATGTCGGATTCCCCAAGATAAGGGTTCGAAACACCACAAAAACAGTCATCATAAAAGAAATAAAACAAGATAGGAGTCCAGCTACAAAGGCTATACTCAAGGGAAAATCTGAAAAGTTGAGAATCCCTTCAATCGAGTAGAAAAAGAGCTGTCTAAAACTCCAACTGGTCTTGCCAGCCTGTCTTTCGACATTTGGATAGTCTAGGTAGTATGTTCGAAAACCGACCCAGGCAAAGAGGCCCTTAGAAAAACGATTGGACTCGGTCAAGCTTAAAATGGCATCCACCACAGACCTTCTCATCATCCGAAAATCACGAACACCTGATGGCAGGGCTACTGGGCTGATTTTTTGCATGAGGCGGTAAAAGATGTCAGCGCAGAAACTGCGAAAGAAGGGTTCTCCCTCCCGACTAGTTCTCCGTGTCCCAACACAGTCCAAGTCTGCATTTTGGTCTAGTAAGGCTTTCATATCAAGTAGCATACTAGGAGGATCCTGAAGGTCTGCATCCATCACGACCACCAAGTCTCCAGTTGCATGCTGCAAGCCTGCGTATAAGGCTGCCTCTTTCCCAAAATTTCGTGAGAAAGAAATATAATGTACCGCAGGATTTTGCACCCGATAGGCCTTCAAAAGCTCCAAAGTGCCATCGCTTGAACCATCATCCACAAAGACATACTCGATCTCTGCCCCCAATTCTGGAAGGAGTGCTTCAACAGACTGATAAAAAAGAGGAAGTACTTCCTCTTCGTTTAGACATGGGACAATGATTGAAATCATCATCTTAGTCTTCAAATCCATTTGGATGCTTGCTTTGCCAACGCCATGCGTCTTCACACATTTGAGTAATATCGAGTTCGGCTTCCCATCCAAGTTCGGCTTTGGCTTTTGCTGGGTCTGAGTAGCAGGCAGCGATATCACCTGGGCGACGTTCTACGATGCGGTAAGGAATAGGACGTCCCACTGCTTTTTCCATATTTTGGATAATTTCAAGAACGGAGTAACCTTTACCAGTCCCAAGGTTATAAATGTTTAGACCTGAACCTTTTTGAAGTTTTTTCAAAGCTGCAACGTGACCTTTGGCTAGGTCTACAACATGGATATAGTCACGAACACCAGTTCCATCTTCTGTATCGTAATCATCTCCAAATACTTGCACTTGCTCTAGTTTGCCAACTGCTACTTGTGAAACATAAGGCAAGAGATTGTTTGGAATTCCGTTAGGATTTTCTCCCAAGTCTCCACTTTCATGCGCTCCGATTGGGTTAAAGTAACGAAGTAATACCACGTTCCATTCTGAGTCTGCCTTGTAGATATCGGTCAAAATTTCCTCTAGCATGAGCTTGGTACGACCGTACGGGTTGGTCACTGAAAGCGGAAAATCTTCTAAGATTGGAACTGTATGAGGGTCTCCGTAAACTGTCGCAGAAGAACTGAAGATGATGTTCTTACAGTTATTTTCTTCCATGGCTTTTAGAAGGCTGACAGTTCCAGCGATATTGTTGTCATAGTAGGCAAGAGGGATGCGTGTTGATTCGCCAACAGCCTTCAAACCAGCAAAGTGAATGACACCAGTCGGCTCTTCCTGCTTGAAAATATCTCTGAGGGTATCTGTGTCACGGATATCTGCCTCATAAAAAGGAATCTTGACTCCTGTGATTCTTTCAACAACTTCTAAACTTTTACGATTGCTATTGACAAGATTATCCACCACAACGACTTGATGACCTGCTTGGATCAACTCAATAACAGTGTGGGTTCCGATAAAACCAGCTCCACCAGTTACCAAAATCTTTTCTTGCATCTTTTTTCCTCGATTCTCGAATTATTTTTTCTTATTTTACCATTTTTGATAGGGAATGTCATTTGCCATCCTAAACTACCTGCTAAAATTTCAGTAAAATTTTATTCACTTTTTACTCGTTTGACATAGTTTTCAATTGGGTAGTTTACTGGGTCCAAGGTCAACTCCTTGTCTTGGACCAATTGGGCTAGATGGTAACCAATGATAGGACCCGTTGTGAGGCCTGATGAACCTAGACCACTAGCTGCATAGACACCTGCTAAACCAGGTACTTGCCCAAAGAAAGGGGAGAAATCACTAGTGTAGGCACGGATTCCCACACGCTCACCCGATGATTTCGCTTCTGCCAAGGCTGGATAGTGAGGTAAGGCTGCCTCCTCCATTTGTTGGAGCAAGGTGTCATCTACCGTCAAATCAAATCCCATATCATTTTCATGAGTAGCGCCCAAGGACAATTTCCCACCTGCAAAAGGGATCAAATCCCACTCCCCTTCTGGCATGACAACAGGGTATGATTCCAGGTCTTGAGCAAGTTGATAGTCTCGGAGTTGCCCCTTTTGGGGACGAACATCTACCTCATATCCTAAAGGTTCCAAAATGTCCCCCAACCAAGCTCCCGTCGCTAGAATAACCTGATCAAACACCTCTTCGCCAATCTGATAGCCAGATGCTAAAGGTGTCAGACTCACTTTTTCTTTGACCAGCTTGACTTGACTAGCTTCTAGCAAACGAGTCACTAAGAGCTGACCATCTACTCTCGCTCCACCAGAAGCATAGAGCAAGTGGTCAAATCCCTGCAGACCAGGGAATAATTCATTAGCTGAGGCTTGATCCATGATAGCTAACTGGCCTATTAAAGGAGATTCTTCCCTGCGCTGAAGGGCTAGTTCATAGAGTTCTTCCAACTTGGATTCATCCTTTTTCAAGAGAAAGACTCCCGAACGCTGGTAAAAGTCGATCTCCTGACCAGACTTTTCTAAATCAGCCAACAAATCCACATAAAAGTCAGCCCCCAAGCGCGCCATCTTGTACCAAGCTTTATTGCGGCGTTTGGAGAACCAAGGACTGATAATTCCTGCTGCTGCCTTGGTTGCCTGACCCTGACCATGGTCAAAAATAGTTATCTCTAGGTCGCTTTCTTTCGAGAGGTAGTAGGCAGCTGTTGCCCCCACAATCCCTGATCCAATAATGGCAACTTTTTTCATTGTCTTTACTTTCTAACTAGATATGGTGGAAAGGATTGGTCGATGCTTGGCTAGGTATGATATCAATGGTCCAATCCTTTTCTGCCTTCCATTGATTAAGGAGGTCAGCAATTTTTTCGACAAAAAGAATTTCGATATAGTGGCCCGGGTCCAGCGCCAACAAGCCATCAGACAGCATATCCTGAGCTGTATGATAGTAGATATCCCCAGTGATGTAGACATCTGCTCCCTTAGCTAAAGCATCCTTATAGAAAGACTGCCCGCTACCACCACAGATGGCCACTCTTGAAATAGGCGTCTGCAAATCACTCTCTTGATAATGAACCATTCGAAGACTATCTAGACCAAAGACTTGTTTGACATGCTGGGCCAATTCCCCAAATGTCTGAGGCTGAATATTCCCAATCCGCCCAATCCCACGTCCTGGGCCTGTTTCCTGCAGATAGGTCGTGTCCTCAATACCTAGCATCTGGCAGAACCAGTCATTTAACCCATTATCAACGATATCAATATTGGTATGGCTGACATAAACTGCGATGTCATGCTTGATCAGGTCGATGTAAATCTGATTTTGCGGACGGCTGGCTACCAAGTCCTTGATGGGACGAAAGATAGGCGCGTGCTTAACGATAATCAAGTTCACACCCTTTTCAATGGCTTCAGCAACCGTCTCTTCACGAATATCCAGAGCAACCATGACCCTTTGAATATTCTTGTCTAGAGTTCCAATTTGCAGGCCACGACTGTCACCCTCCATTGAAAATTCCTGAGGGCAAAAGCCTTCATACGCGTTAATCACTTCACTTGCTAGCATGGAGAACCTCCTTGATGGCTTGAATTTTATCTGATAAAATTTGACGTTCCTCCAGATTTTTTTCTGGGATTTGGCTAAGGGCAAATTCTAGCTTAGCAGCTTCTTTTTGCCATTTTTGGACAAAGACTTGACTGACTTCTTTGGACAAGAAGGGGCCAAAGCGGACATCACTAGCTGATAGCTTCATTTGTCCCGCTTCCACCACTAGAATTTCATAAAACTTGCCAGCCTCTTCTAGGATGCTTTCTGCTACAATCTGAAATCCGTGGTCTTGTAACCAAATGCGCAAGTCGTCTTCACGATTATTGGGCTGGAGGATCAAACGTTCTACACTCGCAAGTTTATCCAATCCTTCTTCCAATATGGTAGCAATCAAACGGCCACCCATACCAGCAATGGTGATAATAGAAACTTGGTCAGCCTCTTCAAAGGCTGCTAAGCCATTGGCTAAACGGACTTGAATTTTCTCCTTTAGACCGTGAGCCTCAACATTTTTAACCGCAGACTGGTAAGGACCTTTCACCACTTCCCCTGCAATGGCGCTTTTGATTTGGCCTCTCTCAACCAAGTCAATCGGCAGATAAGCATGGTCACTCCCTACATCTAGTAAAATGGCACCTTGTGGCACAAAGGACGCCACCAATTCTAATCTCTTTGAAATCATCTTCTCTCACTTTCCAAAACTCTATTACCTTCTATTATACCATATTTCAGCTAGCAATCTTACACCTAAAAAGACCGCAATCCACAGATTGCGGTCTTTCTTTATTTTTTCGCTTGGTAACGACTGGTTAGAATGAAAATCACCGTAAATACCAGCATCATTGCCCCATAAACAGGCAATGTTTGTCCAGTTAAGGTTGAAATTTCAAGTAACTTTTGAATCATTGGGAAGAGAGCTGTAGCTAGGAAACCTCCTACTGACCAAATAACCAAGAGTACACGCCAGAGAGTAAATGGCATGCAGGCTCTAAATACGGATAAGAAACCAATTGACCCCAAGAGATAATAGAGTAGGGTTGAGATTTCTAACTCAGACCAACCTTGGCTCGCTCCAAATAGTTTCACGAAAAGGACGCTGAACACGACCATGAGTGCGCTTGGTAGAGCGCGAAGCATGGATCTTCTGAGGAAGTTTGGCTCAACAGGTTTGATATTTCGCTCAAAAGTCAGAACGAATGGTGGGAACCCTTCCACGAATTGGTCAATCATGGTAATCTGAATTGGAATGAAGGGGAAAATCAAAATCCACTCAGACCGTCCCAGAAGAACACTGGCGATACAGATGACTGCAAGCAAGAAGGAATAAATCGTCTTAATCAAGAAAATCGGTGCGATGTGGGCGATGTTATTGACCACGCGACGACCTTCAAAGAGAATCTCCGGAACATCATTAAAGTCTGAGTTCAAAAGAACCAGATTGGCAATCTGGCGAGTCGCAGGATCTCCCTCAGCCATTACAATAGAACAATCCGCCTCACGAAGAGCTAGGATGTCATTGACTCCGTCCCCTGTCATAGCCGTTGTATGCCCTGCTTTTTTCAGCGTTTGGATGATGAGTTTCTTTTGATGAGGGGAAACACGTCCGAAAATAGCTGTTTCTTCAGCCATGGCAATCAATTCCTCATCCGTGATTTTTGAACAGTCTACATAGCTGTGATAATCCGCAAAGCCAGCCTTCTGGGCAATGCTGGACACTGTAACTGGATTGTCACCAGAGATAATCTTGAGGCCCACTTCCTGAGAACGGAGATAGTCCAGCGTCTCAGCTGCTCCTTCTCGAATGGGGTCCAAGATCTCCAGCAAGGCTAGAGCCTGAATATCAGATGATTTCTGTGGTTTGTGATGGTCTAATTTTTCCTGACTGAGGGCTAAGACCAAGACTCGTGAACCTCTCTCCAAGGCCTCTCTGGCTTCTGGGACTTCAGAATCCAATAACATCTCAGGCGCACCTAAGAAAACCGTTCCCAAACCTTCTAACTCCATAGCTCCCCACTTGCGGTCGCTTGAGAAGGGAAGATTCGAAAGCATGGGATAGGCTACCTGTCCTTGGAAACGCTGACGAATGGCTTGGGCTGTTGGATTTTTATCCTCACTATGAGCGATGTAGCTGGTTAGAATACTGGCAATAGCCTCGTCACCATAAGTTTCCGTCAGTGGAAGAACCGCCTCCACCTGCATCTTTCCTTGAGTGATGGTTCCCGTCTTGTCCAGACAGAGCATATCCACGCGCGCCAAGGTCTCAACAGAGTACATCTCCTGCACTAAAACCTTTTTCAAGCCCAGCTTGATCACCGCAGTCAAGAGTGAAGTAATGGTCAAAAGGGCAATTCCCTTGGGCAACATTCCCAAAAGGGCTGTTGACGAATTTACAACGGATGACTTGAGGGGTAGGCCTTTTAACATCAAGGCTTCTAGCAGGAGAGCTAGACCAAAGGGAATGATAATCTTCCCAGTAAAACCAGCTAGCTTGTCCAGCGATTTCATGATACGGGAGTTGATGGGTTTCACTGTCTTAGCTTCCAGCATGAGTTTGGAAGCATAGTTTTCTGCCCCGACATGGTGAACTTGAGCCAAAACTGCGCCACTGGCTAGGAAACTCCCTGATAAAAGCAAGGCATCCACTTCCTTTTGTACTAAATCACTCTCCCCCGTTAACATGGCTTCATTGACTTCCGCAAAGCCTTCCAGAACTAGAGCATCACTAGGAATCTGCTCCCCAGCAGACAAACGAATGACATCTCCTAGAACCAACTCTTCTGGATCGAGAGCAACTTCTTGACCCTCACGAATGGTTTTGACTTTTTCCTTTGTCATGAGATTGAGCTTGTCCACCATGTGTTTAGCCCGCAGCTCGGTCACAATCCCAGAAAAAGCGTTAAAGCAGATAACGGCAAAGAAGACCAGATTGCTCCAAGCCTGCACAAAGGCCAGCGCTAGAGCAATAACAAAGTTTAAAGCGTTAAAAAGTGTAAAAACATTTCGTTTAAAGATTTGCCAAGTACTGGTACTGGCTGAAGCGGTAAAGTCATTGACCAAACCTTGAGCCTGTCTTTCCTTGACTTCTCTTTGGGTTAATCCTATAATCTTATTTTTATCCATAAACTCTATCATATCATTTTTTTTAAAAGAATTCTAATCCCATCTAAAACTGTTGGCTGACAACTGAAAAAGTTTGCCAGTAGTCTTTTGATAAGGTATAATAATAAAAGCAATACAATCGAAGGAGATCTCATGTTTTATACTTATTTGCGTGGACTAGTCATGCTGATCTTGTGGTCCATCAATGGCAATGCCCACTATCACAATACTGATAAAATCCCTAATCGAGACGAAAACTATATCCTCGTCGCTCCTCATCGTACTTGGTGGGATCCTGTATATATGGCCTTTGCGACCAAGCCAAAACAGTTCATCTTTATGGCCAAAAAAGAGTTGTTTAACAACCGTATCTTTGGCTGGTGGATCCGTATGTGTGGCGCCTTTCCTATCGACCGAGAAAAACCTAATGCCTCTGCCATCAAGTACCCTATTAACGTCCTCAAAAAAAGCGACCGCTCTCTCATCATGTTTCCAAGTGGGAGCCGTCACTCAAATGATGTCAAGGGTGGAGTTGCCTTGATTGCCAAAATGGCTAAGGTTCGCATCATGCCTGTTACCTATACCGGTCCCATGACCTTGAAAGGCTTGGTTAGCCGTGAACGTGTCGATATGAACTTTGGAAATCCTATCGATATCTCAGACATCAAGAAAATGAATGATGAAGGAATCGAAATGGTTGCAGACCGTATCCAAGCAGAATTCCAACGTTTGGACGAAGAAACCAAGCAATGGCACAATGATAAAAAACCAAATCCACTCTGGTGGTTTATCCGCATCCCTGCCCTCATCCTTGCTGTGATTGTTGGTATCCTAACGATTATCTTTACCTTCATTGCAAGCTTTATCTGGAATCCAGATAAGAAGAGAGAGGCTCTTGGTTAAAAAATACAAATATCCCTTGGCTTTTGCCAAGGGATATTTCTTTTATTCGATTTTCCATTTTTGGGCCAACCAGCTGGAAAAGGCTAGGAATCGTTCAGCCACTTGCTCATGATGCCCATAGGGATCAAAGACAAACTGACCAGTCGGATAGCGTTGCTGAAGACTGGTATGGATCTGCTCAGCATAGACTGGTGCTTGAGCCAAGCGATTGGTATGATGGACTCCTTCTGTTTGACCATTCTGTAAATACAGCAAACAGTCCAAATTTTTCACCTTTTCTTCCCTGCAGTAAGCCACAAAATCAGGATACCAAAAGGAACCGCAGATAGAGAAGATACAGGAGACCTTATCAAAATGGAAAAGACTGTATACTGCCACCAAACCACCTAGTGAGTAACCCCCATAGGCAAGGCGATGTTTGTCCAGGCGATAAAGCGACTGCAACTTATCTAAAAGGCCTCCAAATAAATGATCATGATAGACCTTTGCCTGACCGCCAAAATCTGGAGTCCCCTCTCTCAGAGCAGATGCCTTCCATGGAGTGTAGTCATCTAGGCGATGTTTAGAGGTCAAACCAACTAAAATCACAGATTCTGAAAGTGAAGATAGGAAATCCAAGTTTCCATCATTCAAGAGAATAGCTGGATAAGTTTGGTTGGGATCATAGGTCGAAGGAAGGCTGACCCTAACTTGGATTCCTTCCCAATCAAACTCATTATTTATTGATAAAGTCATTGATTTTCTCAAGGGAATCAATCACTGCTGGACCATAATCCATCAACTCATCGTAAGAAATGGTCATGATTTTTTGATTCTTAATTGCAGGAACATTTTCCAAAACAGCATTTTTCTTCATCAACTCTACTGCGTTGGCATCCAATTTTTTATTGCGGTCGCTAGTCACATAAATAATCAACTCAGGATCCATTGACACGAGATTTTCCAAGGTCAAGCCTGATGTTCCCGTTGCAACGTTGGTATAACCAAGTTGATTCAACAAGCTTTCTTGCAAAGCAGACTTGTAAGCACCAAAGGTTTCGTCATTATAAGCAACCATAATCAAAGCCTTTTTCTTTTCACCTTGGCTTGCTGGGTTTGCTTTCTTAACAGCGTCAATTTTAGCTTGTAATTGGGCTGCGTATTCATTGGCCTTGTCCTGCACATTAAAAATCATTCCAAAATTTTTAACGTCTTCTACGATATTTCCCAAATCTTGCTGAATCGTTGAGAGAGAAGCTTTTTGCGTATAGACTGGGATTTTGTTTTCATTCCAAGTGCTAACTGTTCCCAAGGATTTTTCAGAAAACATCATGTTTCGACCCATCACAGCATCTGGCTCATAAGAAAGGACTGTCTCTTGAGAGACTGTTTTTTTATCCCCAATTTGAGGAATCGTCGCAATCGCGTCCTTGTATTTGTCCGTCACAGCATTGTCAGGGTTGAGCATGCCAGCAATTTTATCCTTCAAGCCTAACTCCAACAAAATTTCAGTGGTTGAAAGATTGTTGGTGATAACTTTTTCAGGTGCCTTGTCAAAGACTTGTTCGACTTCATTTCCCTTAGCGTCATAGGTCTTGACCGTTAACGGATAAGTCGTCTCTGTGCTGGCCTTCTGACTTGTTTCTGTGCTAGACTGTGTGGTAGCTTTTTCTGTAGTAGTATTACCACAAGCTGCCATGGTTAGGGTAGCTACTGTTACCAGTAAAATGCTTAGTGTTTTTTTCATCTTGTTTTCCTTTTCATTCTTATAAATAGTGAATCATGGCTTGCTGATCCTCTGTCCAAGTAACCTGACTTTGAACTCCGTATACAGTTTTCAATGACTCAGGGGTGATGGTCTCCTTTGGAGTCCCTTGGTAAAGGATTTCTCCCTCTTTCATCAGATAGAGATAATCCGAATAGCGACAAGCAAGTTGAATATCATGTAGGACAGCTAGAACATTGACCTTGAGATTTTTCACAATGGCCAACAAGTCTAGCTGATACTTGATATCCAGGTGATTGGTTGGTTCATCCAGGAGCAAGAGAGTTGGTTCTTGCGCCAAGGCGCGGGCTAATAAGACTCGTTGTTTCTCTCCCCCTGAAAGAGACGAATAGAGACGAGTTTTCTTCTCAAGCATATCCACCTTGACGAGAGCATCTTGAACGAGTGCATAATCCCTTTCCCTTTCCTTCTGTAGAAAAGAGAGGTGGGGCGTTCTTCCCAGCAAGACGATTTCCTCAACTGTACAATCAAACTGCAATTGATTAAACTGGGTGACAACTGCCATTTGCTTGGCTGTTTCTTTGAGTGACCAATGCTCCAGTGGCTTTCCATCTAAACTTATCAAGCCTTTGTCCGCCTTTTCCTGACGATAGAGGAGTTTAAGCAGGCTGGTTTTTCCACTTCCATTTGGCCCAAGTATCGTATGAAATTGATGCCCCTCAACCTTAAGAGAAACTCCTTTGAGGATTTTTTTCTCTCCTAGTCCAAAGTGGATATCCTGACAAATCAAGTCCATATCAGACCCTCACCTCCCTTCGCCTACCACCAACAATATAGATAAAGAAGGGAGCACCTACCAAGGCTGTGAAAATACCAATTGGCAACTCGGCATTTGGAATGACGACACGAGAGAGTACATCTGCCCAGACGACAAAGAGGGCACCCAGTAAGGTCGCAACGGGAAAAAGTCTCCTGTAATTCGTTCCTACTAAACCTCGAGCTAAGTGAGGAGTAATTAGACCAACAAATCCAATAATCCCACAAGTTGCTACTAAGACTGCTGTCAGCACAGCTACCATGGTCACATAAAGATACCAATAAAAGCGTAAGGGAATCCCTAAAGTTAAAGCAGCCTCATCTCCCATCATCATCGCATTAAAAACACGATACTGAGTAGAGAAAAATAGAAAGGCCATTCCTACTACTATAGTTGGCAGGACCAAGTCTGCCCAGGTAGTCCCAGCAAGCGAGCCCATGGTCCAAAACTTAATGGTCATCACACTGTCAGCATTAGCACCAACTGAGATAATAAAGTTGGAAAATGCCAGAAAAAGGGCATTGACCACCGTTCCTGATAAGATTAGACTGGAAGTTGTCATCCTGCCCTGCATAGAGGCAATGATGAGGACAGCAATTGTTGCCAAAATAGCTCCAAGAAAAGCTCCAAGGCTAATCATCACTTTTAAGCCAAGAATGATGCTCAAAGTTGCCCCTAGAGTTGCACCCGCAGAGATTCCTAAGACATAGGGCTCAGCAATAGGATTATTCACTGTAGACTGCATCACGCTACCACACATAGAAAGTCCAGCCCCTACTATCAGACCTAACAATACTCGGGGGAATCTCATGTTCCATACAATAGCAAGAGTAGACTTGGAAACCTCTCCTATCTCAAGAGGAATCCCCAATCTGCTCAAAATAATCCGATAGGTATCTCCTAGATCAATCGCAACAGACCCCATAGAAACAGCTAGAAAGAGGGAAATTCCTAAAACACTTAGCAAAATAACCAAAAACAACACAAATTGCAGGTCCCGTCGGCTTCCAGAAAATTTGGAAAGCATGCAAACCTCCTTTGATAGAATCTTAAAAATTTAGAAAATTCTCATGAAAAGTATACCATATTTCTACTAGATGAACAAGGATGGAAATATATATAGAAAAAGCTCTCTGAATCCAGAGAGCTAATTTGAGCCTGGGCTATAATCCTAGTGAAAAAGATGAAACTCCTTGTGTTCATCAAACACTGTGTCGTTTCCCTATTTTCATACGGATTTTTGGCGCCCTTAGCATCATGATTCTTGCTGGATAAACCGTTTATAAACTAGGCGACGAGGCGAAGATTGTACGAAAATTTTAGTGAAACAAAAAATCTCCCCGAAAGGAGATGATCTGGTTTATTTTACCTTACAGTGCTAGGAACCGTAACCGAAGATTATACTTGAGTATATCGAGGTAAGGTGACAACGCAATGTAAGTGGAAAATAAAGCAGATTAACGACGAAGTCCTAGAGAGTTGATCAACTCACGGTAACGGTTAACGTCGTTTTTACGCAAGTATGCAAGCAAGTTACGACGGCGACCGATTTTCTTCATCAATCCACGGTAAGTAGCGTGGTCTTTTTTGTGTTGTTTGATGTGTTCGTTAAGGTGGTTGATTTCCCAAGTAAGGACAGCAACTTGAACCTCTACTGAACCTGTATCACCTTCGTGACGTGCATATTGTGCGATGATTTCATTTTTTTTCTCTTTTGAGATTGCCATGATGTTTCTCCTTTTTATTTGGCTTCATCCGAGTGACAGGTTGGCATGCCTGTAACCAAGAAGAAGTTATTTGTCTTTACGACAGTTCTTATTCTACCAAGAAGCAGGGACTTTGTCAACTGATTTACTATTTAAAACCGTGAATTACTCTACTGATTTCAGGGCTTCAAGCATATCCACTTTTCTCAAGTGGCGATTGACAAAGAGACCTAGTAAAGTCAAAATCACAGTCACTGCGACGATTGGAAGAGCATAGACTTCCCAGCTGACTTGTGGATAAAAGAGTATGGTGGCCGGTGAAATCATTTGAATCAAAAATTGATGTAAATAGTGGCCGGCTACCAAACCGAGAGCAATTCCCACAAGGGACAGCACTATGGTCTCACGGTAGATATAGAGGGTTACTTCTTTATTGTGGAAACCGAGAACCTTGATAGTCGAAAGTTCACGAATACGTTCTGCCACATTGATGTTAGTGAGATTGTAGAGAATGACAATGGCTAGTAAAACGGAAACAAGGACAAGGATTGCCATGGTTTTATTGAGCGAACTAGCCACGGATTCAAAGAGATGGATGGCAGTCGCATTTTGGACCACCCCTGAAACAGCAGCTTCTTCCATGAAGGTAGCAGCTTCTTGCTCCGTATTGGAAGGTGTTGGATCTTTTAATTTTACTAGGTAGGTATTGTCCTGTGGAATAGTGCCGTAGACTTGTTCGTAAGTCGCTCGGTTGAGATAAACAAAGTGTCCAACATAGTTTTCAGAAATAGCCGCGACCTTAATTTCCTTCCCATCAAGCTCCAACTTGTCTCCAATCGTAACACCTGATAGTTGGGCTAATTTTTGACTCACGACCGCTCCATCGGTGACCTGCACCTCTCGCCCATTTTCCTCTAATGTGATAAAGGGTTTGAAGTCTTCGCCACTAGTAACCATCATGGTAATCGTTTGAAGTCCTGCTTTTCCTTTGAAATCTTTTTCAATGGATTTAGAGTAAATCTTTTGGTAAGCATGGATAGGCTCAGCTTGCAAGGCACTTTCTAGATCTGCTTTTTCTTTCTCACTCGCACTGCTCTTTTCTGCCACAATCATCTGGTATTGCTGGATTTGTTCAAATTGACGCTCCACAACTCCTCCCACAGAAGACTGAATGCCAAGACCTGCAAATAGGAGAGCAACCGAACCTGCAACTCCAAAAATGGTCATCAACATCCGTTGCTTATATCGGAAAATATTTCGCGCTGTGACCTTATGAGTGAAGCTCAAACGACTCCAAATAAAGCTCAAGCGTTCCAGCAAAATCTTTGATCCTTTAACGGGAGGTTTGGGAAGCAAAAGTTGGGCTGCTTCATCGTGCAATTCCCTCCGCGCCACCAGATAAGCCGGCAAGACACTGGATACCCAACTCAAGGCTAGGGCAAGGAGGCTATAAGACCAGTAGAAATACTCCTGACTTTTCCCAACGACCATTCCAGCTGTTATAACATCCGAAATCACGCCTGCAAGGAGATAATGTCCTAGAAGCGTTCCTAAAATGGTTCCCACAGTTCCTGCAAAAAAACCATAGAGGACAAACTTGGCAACAATATCTTGATTCCGGTAACCTAGAGCCTTGAAGATACCAGCATTGGTACGTTCTTCGTCTACAAAGCGAGTCATAGTAGTAAAGGTCACCATTGCAGCAACCATATAAAGTACCACGGGGAAGATATTCCCGACAGAACGAATACTTGCTGAAGCGTTACTGTACATGAGATAGCCTTGACCACCTGGCATGGTTTGGCGGTTGTATACATGGTAAGTCGGCTCTACCAGTTCATCAAGCTCCTTCTGGCGCTGTTCAAGCTTCTCTTTTTCCTTAGTTAGAGCACTCTCTGTCTGATCCAGTTTTTCTTTTTCTGTAGCCAATTCTTCCTTAGCTTTTGTCAATTGCTCCTTGGCTTGACTCTTTTGAGGCTCAGGTAAAGCGGTCACTTGTTCTTCTTGCGTTTTCAATCGACTTTCAGCCTGCTCTAACTGACTCTTGCCTTTTTGAAGGTTATTTTCAGCTGTTTGGAGCTGTTCTTTTCCATCTTTCAAACTCTTTTGCCCATTTGTTTTGATGCTTGCCAATCGTTTTTGACCATTATCAGCCAGCAAGTCTTGCAAGTCTTCCTGATGTTGATTTCGTTTGGTCCTATAGTCTGATGAAAAAGCATCCAGATTTTTTAAATCATCATAGCGCACACGCGCAATACTGTACACTTCTGTATCAAACTGACTGGCTACAATCACTCCATAGCCAGCCAAACTTCCATTTCCACTACTAGCACTCCCTAAGTCTTCTTGAGAAAGCATCTCACCCGACTGAACAAATCCAGTAATGGTGAAAGTTTGGGATTTCAAAAGGGACTTCCCCTCTTCTTTCTTGCTAAAGGTGATAGTCTGTCCAATCTGATAGCGGTCTTTCCAGAAATCAGCCAAGGCAATTTCCCCATCAGCCTCTGGAAGTCGCCCTTCTGTCACTTGGAAGGTTGAAATGCTCTCTGTTTTGGAATAAAGTCGAACCGCTTCTTCACTATTTTCAACGGTTAGGTCTGCCATATAGCCAAACTCAACACTTGCTCTTTGAAGTGTCTTTAGTTCGTCTTGGTCTTCTTTGTCCAAGCCATAATCTGCTATCACGGCCAGATCCAGAGTATTGGCTTTACGGAGATAATCTTCTGCCGTACGTTCCATGTTTGGACTGGCCACTTTGAGGCCAACCAGAGCTAAAGAACCCAGCATCATCAAGGTCAAGATAGAAACAAAGCGTCCTTTTGAAGTCGTCACTGACTGGAGCAAGTCTTTTCGGTATGTTTTTTTCATGCTAATACTCCAATGTATCGATATCCTGCGGATGCTCATTGACCGTCATGCTCTTAACCGTGGCATCGCGCATGTGAATCACCCGATCTGCAATAGGAGCTAGCGCGCCATTGTGGGTCACGATAATCACCGTTGCTCCTTTTTGACGAGACATATCTTGGAGAATCTTCAAGACTTGCTTCCCCGTCTGGTAATCCAAGGCACCTGTCGGTTCATCGCAGAGGAGAATTTTAGGATTCTTGGCTACTGCGCGTGCGATGGAAACTCGTTGTTGCTCCCCTCCAGAAAGCTGGGCTGGAAAGTTATTGAGGCGATGAGCCAGACCTACATCTGTCAAGACCTGCTCAGGATCCAAGGCATCAGCTACAATTTCTGAGGCCAACTCTACGTTTTCCTTAGCTGTCAGATTGGAGACCAGATTGTAAAACTGAAAAACAAAGCCTACATCTTCACGACGATAGTTTGTTCGTTGGTGCGAACTATAGTTGGCGATATTGACACCATCAATCCAAATCTCCCCCTCATCATTGGTATCCATACCTCCTAAAAGATTGAGAACTGTTGATTTTCCAGCACCTGAAGCACCTAGAATGATAACCAGCTCCCCCTTTTCAATTTCAAAATTCACATCACGATTAGCCACAATCTCCGTATCCCCAACCTGGTAACGCTTGTAGCTGTGTTTCATTTCAATATAGGCCATCGTCCTTCCCTCTTTCTTACAATCAAGTCACTCTTTACTATCATTATAACGCTTTTTTAACTAGTTGAAAACTAGAAGCAAACACAAAAAAGCCTAGGAATTCCTAGGCTTTCTGTTTATAGATTATTTTCCAAGGTAGTATTCAGAAACTACGTTCAATTTTTCGTCAAATTCGAATACCAATGGTGGGAAGTTAGGGATTTCCACGTCCATGATTTCGTCGTCTGACAAGCGTTTGATGTGTTTTACAAGGGCACGGATTGAGTTACCGTGAGCTCCTACAAATACGTTTTTACCATCTTTAAGAGCTGGAGCGATTTTATCTTCCCAGAATGGAAGGGCACGTTCCAAAGTTACTTTCAAGTTTTCAGCATCTGGGATAACTGAGTCGTCAAGTGAAGCGTAACGACGGTCAGTGTGCGCTGAGTGCTCATCGTCACGGTCCATGTTTGGAGGCAATACATCGTATGAACGACGCCAGATGTGTACTTGCTCATCACCAAATTGTTCAGCAGCTTCAGCCTTGTTTTTACCAGTCAAACCACCATAGTGACGTTCGTTCAAGCGCCATGATTTTTCAACTGGAACCCACAATTGGTCAGCAGCTTCAAGAGCCAAGTTTGTAGTTTTGATCGCACGTTTCAATACTGAAGTGTAAGCTTGGTCAAATTCGATACCAGCTTCTTTGATCAATTTACCAGCGTCAATCGCTTGTTGTGTTCCTTTATCAGACAAATCAACATCAGCCCAACCAGTGAAAAGGTTAGCTTTGTTCCATTCAGACTCACCGTGGCGAGCAAAAACCAATTTTACCATTAGATGGATTCTCCTTTAATTTTTCGAGGTTGTCCTCGTTTATCTATTCCATTTTACACAATTTTTCACAAAAAAGCTAGTGAAAATCAACGAAAAAGAGGAGAGCTTATCAGTCTTCTCTTTATCACACTGTCATAATTGTTCTCGATAGACGATGAAATAGTCCCGTCCAAATAATTGGAAAACTACTACTCTTCAATTACAAATTTTTTCAATGTTCCAAAGTAAAGTGAACCACCAATAATGGTTAGAATTCCACCTACCCATCCCAAAAATGGAATCAAGCCGACCGCACCACCTACAATGAGCAAAACAGAAGGTGCATTCGTAACACGTTCATCATCTTTATAATAAACTATAGCCACAATTCCCAATACTAAAACAGCAATTTAAACCAATGACAAAATAATTGAGAGCCCTGTCAATGTCCCAACCGTTACATCTGCGTCTTCAGTTGCCGCAGCAGCTCCAATAGCCATGATAAACATGATGACTGGCCCTAAAAGCAATACAATTCCTGAAATAAGACCAAAAATAGCGTTGACACGAGCAAGTGTATTTGTTTTCATAATAATCTCCTTAAAATTTTTATAGGTATTATTCAATCATAATTTATCTAAAAATTAAACAGTCTTATAAAATTTTATAATAAATATTGGTTTTCAAAAAATAATTTTAAGTTCTATAGTCTCTTTATAATTAGTGGAAATATAAAATTATGAGAAAACTGAATAGTTGATTATGTTAATTATCTACACGGACAGGCCAGGAAGAACTTCATTTGAGGAAATGGACTAGTAAATTTTCCCATGATAAAACGCATAATATCAAAGCACTTGAACTCTTGATATTACGCGTTTTTATGATTTTAGCGACCTTTCTCAGTCTATTCTGATTATTTCGCTTCAAATCCTTCTGCGACTGCATCCGCAAAGTTTTCTTCTACGATGCTTGCACAGTGGTCACAGATAACTGCATGGTAACTGCGTTCAGCAGTAGTTGGATCGATACGACGACAACGGTCACAAACTTCACCTGCAGCGCGTTCAACTGTGAAGGCAACATCCTCAAAGCTAACTGCGCCTTCTGGAGCTGGTCCTTCTGCAATAGTCAATTCTGACACGATCAAAAGTTGAGCTACATTGCTATCCAATGCTCCAAGAAGAGTTTTCACCACTTCATTTGGATAAACTGTCAAGTGGGCTTCGAGTGATTTACCGATTACTTTTGCATTACGAGCTTCTTCCAAGGCTTTTTGAGCTTGTCCACGGAAGTCCATGAAAGTTGACCATGTATCCAAGATTTCTTCTTGGTTAGCAAAGGTTTGAGCCTCTGGCAATTCTGACAATTGGACGAAGTCTTCAGCTTCAAACTCTAGGTATGACCAGATTTCTTCCGCAGTGTGAGGAAGGATAGGTGTCAAGAGTTTTGTGATTTTGACAAGGATGTCATAAAAGACAGTCTGCATTTGACGACGTTCGAGTGATTTTGCACCTTCAATGTAGACAACGTCTTTGGCGAAGTCAAGGTAGAAGGCTGACAAGTCAACGTTGATAAAGTTCACCAAGGCCTTGTAGATTGTCAAGAATTCGAAGTTTGCATAAGCGTCACGAATGGTCTTAACAAGTTGGTTAAAGCGGATAGTCATGTACTTATCAACAGAACGAAGCTCTTCGTAAGAAACCGCATCTTCAGACGGGTTAAAGTCAGATGTGTTAGCAATCAAGAAACGAAGGGTGTTACGGATCTTACGGTAGGTTTCAGAGACTTGGCTCAAGATATCCATAGAAATACGCACGTCGTTGCTTGAGTCTACACTTGTTACCCAGAGACGCAAGATTTCCGCACCAAATTGTTTTTCTACATCGCTTGGAGCAATGGTATTTCCAAGAGATTTAGACATCTTTTCACCTTTACCATCAAGGGCAAATCCTTGCGACAAGATTTGTTTGTATGGTGCTACGCCATGGTTGGCAACTGATGTGATGAGTGATGAGTTGAACCAACCACGGTATTGGTCAGAACCTTCTAGGTAAAGGTCTGCTGGGTATTTGAGTTCTGGACGGTTTACCACAACTCCATTCCATGATGAACCTGAGTCGAACCAAACATCCATGATATCCGTTTCTTTCTTGAACTCGCCATTTGGTGAACCTGGATGCGTAAATCCTTCTGGCAAGAGGTCTTTGGCATCACGTTCCCACCAGACAATAGAGCCGTGCTCTTCAAAGAGTTGAGCCACGTGTTCAATGGTCTCAGCTGTCATGATTGGCGTGCCGTCTTCGGCATAGAAGATTGGTAATGGCACACCCCAAGCACGTTGGCGAGAGATGACCCAGTCGCCACGGTCACGAATCATGTTGTAGAGACGCACTTTCCCCCATTCTGAGTGAAATTTCACTTTTTCAATTTCATCCAAGATTTCTTGGCGGAATTTAGATACAGAGGCAAACCATTGTGGCACTGCACGCCAGATGATTGGTTTTTTCGTACGCCAGTCAAATGGGTAGGAGTGAGAAATTTCTTCTTGAGCAAGAAGAAGATTACCAAGTTTCTCGATAACAGTTGGAACAACCTTGTCATAGAACTGACCTGCAAAGTCAGGACCAGCATTTTCCATCATAATCCCGCGTTCATCAACAGTGACAAACACTTCCAAGCCATTGGCAACCCCAACATTGTAGTCGTCCTCACCAAAACCAGGGGCTGTATGGACGATACCAGTACCAGAGTCAGTCGTAACGTGGTCACCAAGGATTACCAACTCATCTACAGCTGTATCCCATGGGTGAGCTGTCACAATGTGGTTCAATTCTTGACCACGGTAGGTTGCCAAGACCTGAACATCAGCCCAACCAAATTTCTCAGAAAGACTATTCAACAATTCTGAAGCAATCACAAACTTACGAGATTCACCAGCTGGTTGTACGACTACGTAGTCAATATCCGCTCCAACAGTCAAACCACGAGAAGCTGTGATGGTAAATGGAGTAGTTGTCCAAACAACGATGTAAGTATCAGTATCTAGGACACCTTTTCCGTCTTTGACACGGTTAGCATAGTAAAGGGAAGTTGAAAGCAAGTCATGATATTCAATTTCTGCTTCTGCAAGAGCTGATTCAGATGACCATGACCAGTAAACTGGCTTGGCACCACGGTAGATATAGCCTTTTTTAGCCATTTCACCGAAGACACGGATTTGAGCTGCTTCATAGTCTGGAGTCAAAGTCACATAAGGATTTTCCCAGTCACCAGAAACACCCAAACGTTTAAAGTCTTCACGTTGTTTATCAACTTGAGAAAGAGCGTACTCGCGGCAAAGTTTCAAGTACTCAACCAAGTTCATTTCTTTACGTTTCACGCCTTGTTTTGCCAAGACTTGCTCGATTGGCAAACCATGTGTATCCCAACCTGGGATGTAAGGCGCATAAAAACCTGACATCGATTTTGAACGAACAATAATATCTTTAGAAATCTTGTTCATGGCGTGCCCAACGTGGATATTTCCGTTGGCATAGGGAGGTCCATCGTGCAAGGTGAAATGCGGTTTTCCTTGGTTCAATTCTTGACGACGTTGGTAAAGTTTCGCTTCATCCCACTCTTTTTGCCATAGTGGTTCTTTGGTTGGCAAGCCAGCACGCATAGGAAAGTCTGTTTTCCCTAAATTGAGGGTTTCTTTAAGTTTCATTGTTACTCCTTTAATTTAAATTGACAAATTAAAAACCACGAATCGCTAAAAAGGACGAAAATCGTGGTACCACCTTTGTTCGGAAAAAGACTTTGTCTTTTCCCCTCTTTTCCCGTAACGTGGGGAACGTCCTGTCTTACTGCTTTCAGACTGGATTGCTTGAGAGGATAATCTGACCACTAGGGATTGCAGGACTCACACCGTCTCCTACTCGCTGGAAATATAGTTGGTTAAATCTTGTTCTCACATTTATTTCTTATAATATTGTAACGGATTCTTGTTGTGCTTCATGTTTAGTAGTTGAAGAAGCAGTTCCAGTTGCTGATGGCGATACTGAGAAATACTCTGTCACGATTTCTGAATCCTCATGTTGTGGCTCAACTGAATGAGACTGTATCTCTTCTACAACCGTATTGATATCTAACACATGACTTTCCGCTTGATTGTTAATCTGCTGAGCTTCAAACTCAGCTAATTCTTTGTTACCTGCTTCGATGCGGGCTTGTAACTCAGCCATTTCTTCAGGTGAAAATTGGCGAGTCACATCAATCGGCTCTTCTTCTGGTTGCGAAGGAACAGCTTCTCCCAAGACCTCACCTACGACTTCCTTGAAGGCTTCATCACTTGTTTGGAGATAAGTCGCAGTCGGACGAAGAATATCTTCCCAATCTGAAGATTCGACAATTGCCAACTGGCTCTCAATCGTAGACTTGAGGCGTTGATGGAATACACGACTCTTGTTCTTCAACTCTTCTGTCTCAACAGCTACTTTCTTAGCATTATCTGTTGCCTGACGTAGGATTTCATTAGCCTTGTATTTTGCCTCTTCAAGGAGGCGCTGGGCATCTTGCTCAGCCTGTTGAATAATATTGTTTGAGCGCTCTTGAGCAGCTTGCTTTACACGTTCAGCCGTATCTTGAGCAATCAAAACAGACTGGCTCAACGAATCCTTCATCTCATCAAAGTAAGATAAGCGCTCTTCTAAACTTCTAATGTGTCTTTCCATTTCGTGATTATTGCGGACTAAGTCCTCGTAATCACGAACAACAATATCAAGAAATTCATCTACTTCTTCTGGATCAAACCCTCTGAATTTCGTAGAAAAGGTTTTATCTTTAATTTCTAATGATGTAATTGGCATACTTTTCCTCACTTACTTAATAATAATTGGATAGTCAGTTTTATCTTATCCCTTTTAGTTTGCCCATTTTCTTTGACAATCTTCAGACGACCAAACTTTCTCACACTAATCAAATCCCCTACAGCTACTAGATAATCTAATTTTTCAATGGAGTGGTAGTTTACCTGAACAGATTTTTTCTCTATGAGTTGACTAGCCTGCTTTCTGGATAATTTCAAGGCACTTGATAAGAGGGCATCCAAACGAAAACTGGAAATCAAAATATCTTGTTCTTGATAATTGATCTCAGATATGATTTTATCGGTGAAAGGACATTCCTCCAGCGACACAGGTAGTCTGGCAATCTTTTGTATCCCGTCCTGAAACAGAGGGATAAAATCACGATTGACAAAAATCTGTGCTCTCTTTTCATCTACCAAGATATCACCAAAGAGCTTACGATCAATTCCTAGTTGATTGATGATTGTCCCCAAAATCTTTGCATGTGTTAGCTGTTCAAACCTACTTGGATAACGGATCTCTAACAATGCCATTTCAAAATCTGACAGTGTCGGACTGAAATAGTCTGGATACAGAAGGACACGGACAAATTCTGTATGGATATATTCTCCGCTACTCACACAGCCCAGTCCATAGGTCCCAGCCAAAATCCTCAGTATCTGTTCCTGATGCGGGTTGACAAAAGCAGTGAGGACCGGAGTATAAGTATCTTCCACCCGCTTGATCCACTCTAATCCCTTATCAATAAAGGGAGCATCATCAAGAGAAAAGTGCTGGTAAATCGCTTTATTTGTCATCATAGTATCAACAAGAAACGAATCAAGCTGTCACCCAAAAAACGGACGATTAAGATTGCTAGCCAAATGGATAAATCCAAACCTCCAAATTGTAAAGGTAAACGGCGAAGTGGATCAACAATCGGTCTAATCAGCTTTTCCAGTAAACGTTCTAGTGAACTACCATAAGAATTTGGAAACCAAGAGAGGAGTGCATAGATTAACAAAAGCAGGGAATAGATATTCACTGCATTTTGGATTAGACGAATCAGAAAAATCATTATTTCGCTCTACTTCGTTTAATATCAAAACCAAATTCTGCACTTTGAGAATCATCAGGCAACTTGATATCTTCAATATTCACAACCACATTGACTGGTGTCAACAAATACATTGTACTCGCAACTTTTTTCAGATTACCTGCCAAAACATGACGGGCACCGTCCAGATAATCTAAACAACGACGAGCCTGAACTTCTGTCATGTACTGGAAGTCAATCAAGATACTTTCATTTCCAGCCAATAAATCCACAATCTCTGTTGCATCCTCATATTTTCTAGGATAACGAACATCAATCGTTACTTTTTCATCTGTACGATGACTTTGCATAGCCAATTCTTGTTGGCGAGCATGTAAGCGAGTGATGTTAGCATCTCTTGAAGTGCTTGATTGAAACTGCGCTGGCAGTTCTTTAGAAGCTGAACTGGATGAAGCAATCATCTGCTCATCCTGAGGTTGATAAGTCGCAGTTGTTTCTTCCCCATCTTCTGTAAAATAATCTATAAATTTATCAAATCTATCTTTTAAAGACATAGATCTCTCCTATTTAAAAAATGCTGTGCCAATTCGAACAAAGGTCGAACCAAATTGAATCGCTTCCTTATAGTCACGACTCATGCCCATGCTCAACTCTGTCATCGGCATATTAGGAATTTGTTTTTCCCTAATTTCTGCTTGCAGTTCCTGAGTTTTCTTGAAAATTTGTTTCAATTCATCAGAATCTGCCTCAAAAGGAGCCATGGTCATCAAACCAACATACTCAATCTGATCTAGCTGAGCTAAGTCTGGCAAAAGTTCTAGTAATTCTTCTTTTGAAAAACCGTGCTTGCTTTCTTCTCCTGAAATATTGACCTGTAGGAAACACTTGATAACATGATCTGTTCTCTTTTGAATCTCCTGTGCCAATTTAAAGGAATCTAAAGCATGAAAGTAATCCACAAAAGGGATTACTTCTTTGACCTTCCGTCTTTGTAGCGTTCCAATCAAATGCCAAGTGACAGGGAAGTCCTTTAACGTCTGATATTTTTCTAAAAATTTATCAACACGATTTTCACCAATATGATGAACACCAAGGGGAAGCAGGGCTTCCGCTGTTTTTACGTCCACATATTTCGTCACTGCAATAATTGAAACAGAAGCTGGATCACGATTGGCTTCTCGGCTAGCTTCAGCGACCTGCTGAAAAACGAACTCTGTATTTTTTTTCAAATCCATTGATTAACGATTCTTGAAGAATGGAGGTGTGTCCAACTCATCTTCGTCCTGATAAGTCGGTGCTTCGAAACGTTCTACAGGTGATACGACTGAATCAGTTTGACGAACGATTGATTCACGACGCAAGTCCCAATCACCAAAAGCAGAAGATTGACTTGTTTCAAAGCGTCGTTGGCTTTGTTTTGGTAATTCTGCTGTATCTTCTAGGTCAAAATGACGATCAAAATTTTGAGGGTGCGGTTGTCTTGAGGCTTCACGACGAGCCGCTTGTTTTACTGGAGAACCAACAACTTTTTCTACATGTTCTTGACGAACACCAGTCGCTACAACAGTAACACGGATTTCATCTTTCATGCTTTCGTCAATAGAGGTTCCAAGCCAGATATTCACTCCCTGACCAGCTGCTTGGTTGACGATTTCTGAAGCTTCTTCTGCTTCAATCAATGTTAAATCAAGACCACCAGTAACGTTGACGATGACATCCTCTGCACCATCGATAGTTGTTTCAAGAAGTGGAGAGTAAATTGCTTTACGAGCCGCTTCAACAACGCGTTCTTCACCACTACCGATACCGATACCCATAAGGGCATTTCCTTTGTTTGCCATTACAGTTTTCACGTCAGCAAAGTCAAGGTTGATCAAACCAGGGTTGGTAATCAAGTCTGTAATCCCTTGAACACCTTGGCGAAGAACGTTATCTGCTTCACTAAGAGCTTCAAGAAGCGGTGTCTTCTTGTCAACAATTTCAAGCAAATTGTTGTTTGAAATAATCAACAAAGTATCAACATGTTCGCGAAGTTCGTTGATTCCTTCTACAGCGTACTGACCACGTTTGCTTCCTTCAAATCCAAAAGGACGTGTCACAACACCTACTGTAAGGGCACCTAAATCTTTAGCAATACGTGCAATAACAGGGGCAGCTCCTGTACCAGATCCACCACCCATACCAGCAGTGATAAAGACCATGTCTGCCCCGCTAATCGCTGCTGTCAATGCTTCTTCGCTTTCTTCAGCAGCCTTACGACCAACCTCAGGTCGACCTCCAGCACCCAAACCACGAGTCAACTTTGGTCCGAGTTGGATAACTGTTTCAGCTTTTGTACTGCTTAAGGCTTGTACGTCTGTGTTCGCCGCAATGAATTCTACGCCTGAAACACCTTCGTCGATCATGCGGTTAATAGCATTACCACCGCCTCCACCGACACCAATTACTTTAATAACTGCACCTTGAGCAGCTGCTGTATCAAATGAAAATGTCATAATTTCTTTTCCTCTTTTATTCATCAAACATGCTTCCGATCAAGCTACGGAAACGGTCTGTTAATTTCGGTTTATCTTGAGAACTTGCTTGGAATTCGTCTCTTGGAGCAAGGCCACTGTCAGGTGTGATTTCAGTTGCTGCAGTAGCTGGTTGCACTGGAGTTGATTGTATAATCGGTGTCACACTTTGATTTGAAACACCAAAATTAATTGGTTTTTGACGAAGGAATTCATCTCCTCTGACTGCCTTTTGAGCCAGAAGATTCACTTCTGTCAATTTACCTGCGAACTCAGACAAGCTGATCACATGGGCAAAAGCAGGGTTGCGAATTCCCACTTGATTTGGCACATAGAGTTTCACTCGAACACCAAACACCTCTTGCGCCAATTCGACAACTCCTGGTAAAATCGCATTTCCGCCGATCAGAACGATACCACCTGGTAGATCCAACAAGTGTCTTCTGTCTAACTCCTGTTTAATTTGATCAAAAATATGTTTGATACGTGCTGAAATAATTTCTGCTAAGTAACTTTCTGTCACTTCAACGGGCTCTACTTCACCAATGACTTCAACTTGGAAAGTCTCGTTACTTGCTAGTGGAACATAAGCTTCACCATAGTTGAGTTTCAAACTTTCTGCGATTTTTTGGGAAGTTTTTAAGACTTTGGAAATGTCTTTAGTGACATATTCTCCACCTTCTTGATAAATATTTGTAAATTGCAATTCTTGATTGCGAATGGTTGCAACTGTAGTCTGTCCACCACCCATATCAATCACTGTCGCGCCAAACTCACGTTCTCCCTCATTAAGAACTGAATTTACAATCGCTAATGGTGAGATGATGACGTTGTCAACATGAATTCCCACACGCTCCACGGTTTTACGAAGATTATGAAGGATAGTGCGAGGTCCTGTGTAAAGCAAACCACGCATTTCCAAACGCACCCCCATCATCCCACGAGGGTCACGAATACCTTGGAAGCCATCTACGATAAATTCTTCTGGAATGAAAGTAATCACTTCACGATCAGGCGTCATGCTCTTAGTCAAAGCTGATTTGACAACATTCTCTACGTCTTGATCTGTAATTTCTTTTGTATCTGATGTTACAGGAATCATTCCTTGAGTTGGTTCAACCTGCAAGAGATTTGCTGGTAAACCAACATTGACAGACTTGATTGAAATTCCTGCCTTCTCTTCTGCCTGGGAAATTGCGGATTTAATTGCTGAAGCAGCAGCCTCAATATCAACGATAATCCCGTCTTTGACACCTTTACTCTTGGCATTGCTAACGCCAATTACATTTACTTCACCATCTCTATGTTCGGCAACCAGCACTTTGATGGAGCTAGTTCCGATATCTAAGCCTGTAAAAAAACCATCTCTAGTCATTACATTGCGTCCTCTCTGTCTTCCAAGTTTCTCACTTCTATTTTCAATAACTGTGACGAGACACAGCTATTCACAAAATATTATAACACAAAAAATCCAATCGTGCTTAGTTTTTCATAAATTTCCTCTAGGTTTTTTGTAAAAGTCTTTTAAACAATTTTTCTCAGGAGCAATCATTATTTTTATATCCTTACAGCTATATTTTGCATATTTAATCAAAAAAAGAGAAGGCCTTTTTAAGCTTTCTCTTGAATCATTTTTTCTGCTCTTTGTTGCAAAAAGACCTCTAGTACTTTTGCAGTCAAGCTGATAGCTGCTACCAACACACTGGACACGATGATGTAATTCGCCAATAGTCCGTGATTCCCCACTAGTGGTGGTTTATTTAAAAAACCATAATCCCCACCTACAACCAAGTTGACAACTCCTATCAAGGCATTTAGAGAAAATGTAATCACTGTCACATTCTTCAAATTGAGCAGGGAAGCTTCATAATTCTTAAACAAGTATAGGAGCGCATTCCCCAAAAGTGCCACATGCCCGATGATAAAGGACAGGATGGTCACGTGTGGAAACGGATAAGGGTCAAAGAGTGGGTATGCCAGAGCTGCAGTTGCTCCAAAGGTTCCTAGAAGTGCAAAGTATTGCTTGTACTTGGAAGTCCCTGGAATCAAGAGCATAACAAACATGGCGATACGGCAATGATAGAAAGGCAAACTTTCTGATAAGGGCATTTGATTGCCCCAATACCAGCTATACAGAACAATCAGTTGAAGAGACTGAAGGATCTGAATGAAGCGCTGGTAAGCCACCTTGTCGCGGTAACGATATGAAACATAGAAAGTAAGAGCCAGTAAACATAACAAACCAATATACCAGTGGAGTTCAAACTGGGGCGGTTCTGATATCTGTGTGGTAAATAATTGTTCCCACAAATTCATATTCTATTCCTCGTTCATCTAGCCAGAGCAGTAGAAAGTTCACTGCCCTAGTTTTTATTTTTTGAAAAAACTTGATTCTATGACATGCATAGAACACTTGCGTCTTAAATTCGCAACCTATTATATCATTTGTATCGCAGAAATGCATCTTACAAACACCCTTTTTTGATTTGCAGATTTCTCTAGCATAACCTAATCAATATATTGGTCTCTTTGTCCTTTATAAACCTGCCAAAGAATCTCCATTTGTTCCTTGGTGATGCGTTTTTCAGATAAGGCTGGCAATTGGTTAATGGCAAAAAATTGAAGCTCAGCAATTTCTTGATTCTCTTGAAATCGTCCCTCAATGAGTTGGCATTCAAACACAAACTTTGCATATTGTTTGCTCTGTAGTTGGAAACGATTGGTGTCAAAAACTGCAAGTAACCTTTCAGCTTTTGCTGTAAAACCGGTTTCTTCTTCAATTTCCTTAAGAATATTTTCGGTTGGAGAATAGCCGACCTCACCAAAGCCACCTGGCAAAGACCAGCTATCCTCTCCTTGTCCCCTAACCAGACAAATCTTTTCATCCTCAACAATCCAAGCACGGACGTCCATCAGAGGAGTTGCATAAGCACCAGTTGGTCTCAGGAGCTCTGTTACTTCCTCTTGCTTTAGTTCTGTAGTTTCTCTCAAAATATCAGATAAGATCGCACGTAAGTCCTCGTATCGCTCACAGTCAAAAGGATCTTTTGTGAAGGTTAATCCAGTATCCGTAATGGCTAGCATTCTTTGCAGATACTTGGTAAAATCACTTGCATTCATTTTCTAAACTTTCTACCAACTTGGCTAGATTCATAGAGTTCGAGCCTTTGAGCAAGATTTGGTCATTGGCACCAAGGCTTGCCTTAACCTGCTTGACAAGACCTTCAAATTGGTCCTCGTCGGCTGTTTTTTTGAAGTAATAAACGTGGCCGATTGGGAACATTTGACTGGCCAGTTGGGCCAATTCAGCAATGTCTTCCCCGTAGAAAATAACCGTATCAAGCACATCGGGCGAGAGGCTCAAAATCATCTGGTTATGGAGTTGGACAGACTGGTCTCCAAGTTCTTTCATATCTGCCAAAACCGCAATTTTCTTGCCACCTTCATTAGCTGGAATAGCAGAGAAAGTCTCTAAAATTAGCTTCATAGCAGTTGGATTGGCATTGTAAACATCTGACAGAATATCTGCTCCGTTGGCAGCTTTCTTCCACTCGGTACGATTACGGGTCAATTCTAGGTTCTGAAAGGCCTGATGAATCTGTTCCTCTGAAACTCCTTCTTGTAGGGCAACATAAGATGCAATCATAGCATTGGTGGCATTGTACTTACCTGTCACTGGCAAATCGAGGGCTTGTTCCAAGAAATTGGCCTTAAAGGTCAGACTATCCTTGCGTTCGACCAAGTCTGTGATTTCCAATTCTGCCCCTTGCCCAAAACGAACCACCTTTTTATCAGCTGGCAAGTAGTCCTCTACAATGGAGTCGGCTGGTGCCAAAAGCAAAGAACCTGAAGCCATACCATCTGCAATTTGCATTTTTCCTTTGGCAATCTCTGAACGGTCTTTGAAAAAGGCCAAATGAGCTTCTCCAACCAAGGTCACGATGGCTGTCTTAGGATGAGCCAATTCAGACAAGAGATGAATATCTCCCAAGTGGTCCTGCCCCATCTCCAAGACCAACTTTTCTGTTCCCTCAGGCATATGAAGAACTGTGTAAGGAAGGCCTATCTCATTATTGTAGTTGCCTTGAGTTTTGTATGTCTTATAGGTTGTTGACAGTAAATGCGCCAACATATCCTTGGTCGTTGTCTTGCCATTTGAACCTGTGACCGCAAAGACATCAACTGCCGTTTTTTCAAGATAGTAGGCTGCGAGGGCTTGAAAAGCAGTCAACACGTCGTCTACTAGAATGTAGGGATGACCTTCTACTTCCTTCTCAGACAGGGTTACTGCTGCACCATTTTCAAAAGCTGTTTCGATAAAGTCATGACCATCACGCGCACCTTTGAGTGGCACAAACAAATCTCCCGTCCCAATCAAACGACTGTCAAACTCAGCCTTTTCTAACTGAACGTCCGCAAAAAGACTGACATCATTTTTAGCTCCAACAGCTTGGGCGACTTCATGGATTGTTAATTTCATTTCTACTCCTTTAAAAAGGGTTGAAGTCCGAGAACTCTAATCACCTACAGTGACGATTCCGGCTTCTACCCCTCTCTTCCATCTTTATAGCAAATGCGCTTCGTGCTTGTTAAAGCTCTCCTTGGCAAGGTCAACCAAACGCTCGATTAGTTCTGAATAGCTGATTCCCATATTATCCCAAAGTAGTGGGTACATAGACCACTGGGTAAAACCTGGCATGGTATTGAGCTCGTTTAGGAAAACCTCGCCCTTATCTGTATAGAAGAAATCACAGCGAGATAGACCAAGACCACCGATCGCACGGAAGGCAGTTTCTGCATTTTGACGCATGACAGCTACTACATCATCACTAATCTTGGCTGGGATGTCCATGGTAATCTTGTTGTCAATATACTTGGCATCGTAGTCATAAAAGGCAACATCCTTGACCACTTCACCAGGAAGTGTACTCTTGACATCGTAGTTTCCCAAGAGACCAACCTCAATTTCACGAGCATTCACTCCTTGCTCAACCAAGACACGGCTGTCATATTGGAAGGCAAGTTCCAAAGCTTGACGGAGTTCTTCTTGGTTTTCAGACTTAGAAATACCGACACTTGAACCCATGTTTGACGGTTTCGTGAAGACTGGATAAGTCAATTTTTCTTCAACTTCAGCGATTTTAGAAGTCACATCATCCCCTTCGACGATAGCCACATAAGGAACTTGGGCAATCCCTACAGATTCTAAAACTCGCTTGGTCGTGATTTTATCCATGGCAAGGCTTGATGACAAGATATTGCAGCCGACATAGGGCATTTTCAAAACTTCCAAGAATCCTTGAACTGAACCATCTTCTCCCATTGGACCGTGAAGAACTGGAAAGACCACAGCACCTTCTTCATAGATGGCACTTGGCGCGATTTTCTTGTCCCAGTCAATGGTCGCATTGGTCATGAGACGATCTTCTTGACCTGGAGTCTGGCTAAATTCTTGCGTTTTGATAAAGTCACCTGACTGACTGATAAAGAAAGTCTTGACTGTGAAACGGTCGTAGTTGACCGCACGCATGACACTCTCAGCTGATAGTACAGAGACCTCACGCTCTGCACTCCGTCCACCGTATAAAAGAATAATTGTTTGTTTCATATTACTGTCCTATTTTCTAATAGAATACTCGCACCTTAGTATATCATATTTGCTTCTTTTTTGAAACTTGAACATGGTACTGATAGTAAAGAAATATAAAAAGAGACCGATAACGACAAACTCGGTCTCCTTGATTTTTGTATAAATGAATTGAGTTCGTAAATTTGTTTACTCCTACAACTCTGTCCGATTTTCAATGGCTCGTAAGAGTGTGACTTCGTCCGCATACTCGATATCTGCTCCCACGGCTAGACCTCGTGCTAGGCGAGTGACCTTGATACCAGCTGGCTTGAGAAGACGAGAGAGATACATAGAGGTCGCTTCTCCATCCGCTGTCGCATTGGTTGCCACAATCACCTCTGAAACCTCACTGTCCATGAGACGGGTCATAAGACTCTTGAGATTGATATCGTCTGGGCTGATGCCATTCATCGGAGAAATGAGGCCATGCAAGACATGATAGAGTCCGTGGTATTCTTGGATATTTTCCATGGCAGCCACATCGCGACTATCTTCTAGCACCAAGATGGTTGTCTGGTCACGAGTTGGATCTGTACAGATAGAGCAAGGATCATCGTCAGTCAAGCGACCGCAAATGGAACAATAGGTCAATTCCCGTTTAGCAGATAAGAGATTTTTGGCAAATTCATTGACATCGTCATCAGACATTCCAATAGTATAGAAGGCTAGGCGGGTAGCCGTTTTAATCCCGATACCCGGTAACTTTGAATAACTATCAATCAGCTTGGCAATAGGTGTTGGATACAGCATAAGTCCCTTTCTAATTCATCGGATGGTGTTGGTGATAAAGATTGATAATATCGCGTGCAATCGAAGGTCCGACACCATTTGTAAGATTAGTGTTATGAGGAAAGACGACTGCAACCGCAATCTTTGGATTATCGGTTGGTGCATAAGCGACTGCGTTGGTATTATTGGCTTTTTGACCGCCATTAACGTAACTTTCGGCTGTCCCCGTTTTCCCGCTGATGGAAACGGCTGCGCCATTTGAAAAGGCACGACCAGTTGTCAAAGCGCTCGTTCCATGCGAAACTTGATAGAAACCTTGCTGCAAGATAGCCATATCTGCTTCTGAGATATTAACCTTGTTCATTTCCTTGGCAGCTGTTTCCTGAACCAGACTGCCTAAGCCACCTTGGTCATTGTTTCCATAAACGCCTTCAACGATGTGAGGAGCTAAACGCACACCGTTGTTTGCAATGGTTGCGACATACTGGGCTAACTGCATAGGTGTGTAGTTATCAAACTGACCAAAAGCATTATTTAGATAGTTGGCCAAATCAAATTCTTTTGGTATAAATCCTGTTGATTCATCTGGAAGATCAATCCCCGTTGAAGCTCCGAGTCCATATTCCCCAAAGGTTGACCGCAATTTGCCCATAGCTGTATCTAATTGACTCGTTGCTACCATCATATTGGGTTTATAGGTCTGTCCCATAATTCCCAAAGCTGTTTGCACCATGTAGGTATTAGAGGAATATTCCAAAGCTTCAACCGCTGTGATAGGGAAAGAACCGTATGACAAGGTGTACCATGAATTGATAGGAGCTGAACCTTGGAAAACAATCGGCTGGTCTGTCAAGGTTTGATTGCCTGACAAAACTCCATTTTCCCAACCAGAACTAATGGTCGCTGCCTTGACGACAGATCCTGGCACAAAGACGTTGGTAACTGTCCCTAGGGAGTCTGAGCTCAATTTCCCTGATTCAACATCATGCTTGACACCTGACATCGCCAGAACTGCACCAGTTTTGGGATTGAGGGCCACAGCGTAGACCCCTTCAGAATATTTAGCGCCACCATTACTCAACTCCGAGTTAAAGTAGCTCTTAAGCAGGTCATCCACTCCATTTTGGAAAGCTAAGTCAATCGTTAGTTTGATATTGTTTCCTTTGCTTCCTTCCTCGACATTTTCCACACTTTCCATGTTTCCATGTTTGTCGAGATGGATTTCCTTGACGGAGCGTTTGCCTTGGAGGACATCTTCATATTGCTTTTCAAGATAGGAAGTCCCAACTCGGTCATTGAGTGAGTAGCCTTTCTTGAGATAAGCGTCAACTTCCTCAGCTGGAAGTCCTGACTTTTCATTTGAAACGCTACCGACGATAGACGATAGAGAAGTGTCCAGTACTTTTCGGTCCCATGAGGTTGAAATACTAATGCCCGGTAATTCCTTGGATGCAGAAGCCACAAGAGCAACCTGAGTATCATCTAAAGCATCTGTTGAAATGGTGCCCGTTGCAAAATTTTCAACAGCATTGAGCTGACTAAAGAGATAGATTTCCTTTTTCTGGTCATCTGTATAATTAAGTTGACTCACGTCTATGCTTTCAACCGCATTATTGTAAAGTGTCGCTTCTGATAAGCGGTTCCCATCTGAATCTAGGCGTTTATCGCTTGGTAAGGATTCGACTGTTTTTTTATAAACGTCCTGATCCGCCAAGTAGTAGTCTGCAATCTGACGGTCTGTGAGTTCAGGGGAAGTGACATTCACGTAAGTCAGCAGTTTTTTAGCCGTCTCCTTTAACTCTGCCGCCGTCATCTTATTGTTTCGTGTGAAAGAAACAACTTGCTTAAGTGTGTTTTCTACCAAGGGTTTCCCTGTTGCATCGTAGATTTGCCCACGAGCTGAACTGGTTGTCACCCTAGTCTGGCTGGCTGATGCCAACTTTGCTTCATAGAAATCTTTATTCAGCACCTGCATGTATAACAATCGACCGATAATGGTCATAAACAGTAGGATAACAATGGCAAACAGTAAATTAAGCCGAATCGGAATCGAATGGCTATTGAATTTTCTCATACAACTAAGACTCTTTTCTAGAAAAATTCCCGATTTTCACCTTCATTTTCAGCTAAAATAATAGAGCAAACGGGTGAAGCTCGGTACTTTTCATTGTACCATATTTTACGGAGAAACTCTTGGAAAAGTCGAAGCATTTTTTGACTTTTAATCAAAAATGCCTTTTTATTTGGTTATCCTAACTTCTATGATATAATGATGTTAATAAGCTGGCAATCGTCAACTTTTAAGAGTTTGACTCATGAAAAGGAGCTCCATGAAAAAGCAGGATATCGCAACTATTATTGATCTTCATTTTGAAGAATTAACAGAGTTAGAACAGGAAATCGCTCGTTATTTCTTGCAGGTAGATACGATTGTGGATGATCTATCATCGCAACAGGTTACTCAAAAACTGCATGTTTCCCAAGCTGCTCTTACCCGTTTTGCAAAAAAATGTGGCTTTACTGGCTATCGAGAATTTGTTTTTCAATACCAACACCAGGCCAATAAACAGGATACCCACTCTCACCAACACAGTCCTTTGACCAAACGTGTTTTACGAAGCTACAGCAACCTACGGGAACAAACACAGGATTTAATTGACGAAGAACAACTGGAACGAGTTGCCCAGCTAATCGATGACGCTGAACGAGTTTACTTTTTTGGAACGGGAAGTTCTGGTCTGATTGCCCGTGAGATGAAACTCCGTTTTATGCGTCTAGGTGTTGTCTGTGAAGCTTTGACCGATCAGGATGGCTTTGCATGGACGACCAGTATCATGGATGAAAACTGTTTGGTACTTGGCTTTTCCCTGTCTGGCACCACCCAATCCGTCCTAGATAGTTTGTTGGATGCCAAGGAAATGGGGGCTAAGACCATTCTCTTTACCAGCGCTCCAAACAAAAATAGTCAGGCTTATACCGAAACAGTCCTTGTCGCAAATCATAGCCAATCTTCTTACATCCAGCGTATTTCCGCTCAGCTCCCTATGCTCATTTTAATAGATTTGATTTATGCCTACTTTTTGGAAATCAATCGAGATAGCAAGGAAAAAATCTTTAACAGCTATTGGGAAAATAAAAAACTCAACGGCTATCGTAGACAAAAACGCGTTAGAAAATCCTAGTTTGGCTCAACCAAACTAGGATTCTTTTGTTTTGAAATGATAATTGGCTAATAGGTTGTCTTTCCAATTTTTCTCTTTGTGCTGATGCTTTTTTATCTGTATTTTTCAATTCTTCCATAAATTCTCCTCTCCGTTTTTTAATCTTTGACAACAAAAAAAGGAAGTATCAGCTATTTGCTTTTACTTCCTTTCTCTAATTTTATTTAATTGTTTTGCTTCGACAAGCTGAGATTTAGATTTTAACCCTTACAGAAAATAAAACGGGCTATTCTCCTGAAATGTGTTCTATAAGATTATAGTTTAATGCAAAGTGTAGCTATATAATCATTTCCATAACGTGATAATCGATGTCTTTTGTCACACGATTCATAAAAATCGATCATAGCGAGACCATTTTTTAGTTGTCCTCTAATCTGAGTTTCTAAGGTATGGCTAAATTCATATCCATATTCTGGATTGATGGTGATTTCGCCTTCCTCTTCAAGCTCTCTTGAATTAAAAGGTAGTGAAAACTTTAAAAGTAATTCCTCATCGGGTTTGTCCCATACAATGTCAGCATCATACATGTATATCCAAGGATTCATAAATCCGACCATTAACAGTCCACCCTTTTTCAATACTCGAGCGGCTTCTTTATACATGTTTTCTAAATCTCCTATATATACATTTGAAACTGGATTAAAAACAATATCAAAAGTTTCATCTTCAAATGGAAAAGGTTTTGTCATATCGCCTTGAACAGTATTGATCTTTAAGCCTTCTCTTTTAGCAACCATCTCGTCTCTTTCTAATTGTGATGTAGAAAAATCCATGATGGTGACATCATAACCTTTTGCAGCAAAAACGGGACCCTGCTGACCACCACCACAAGCCAACCCTAATATCTTTTTCCCCTTGGCTTTTTCAAACCATTCTATCGGAACTTTTTTCCCAACAGTTAAGGCAACAGAAATGGGATTATTTCTAACTTCTTCTAATTCTTCATGTGTCAATGGCTCAGTGTAGTCATTTTTTACCTTATTCCATCTATCTTCATTTAATTTTATATAATTACTCATCTTACAATCTCCTCGTAATTTTATCTGATTTCGATTTCAGGGTGAATAGGTTGCCAATACATTTTTTCACCTCTACAAATTCTAATTTGTCAATTTTTCGTCCATCTCATTATATCATTTTTCCACATTTTCCCATTTACTCAAGCTAAATATCAATTAAATGGATGATAGAATTGCTCTCGCCTTGTAGTTTATCATCTCGGCTTAACCTTTCATACAAGGCGGTTATTTTATCCTAGTTTCTCACGATTACATCCTTTGGCTCAAATTTTTCATCAAAAAAAGAATTAAGCAAAACAGTTTTCACTCAAGTAGTGACTAAGTGTTTTTCTTAATTCTATAGCTCCAAACTAGGATTGTTTTGTTTTGAAATGATAATAGGCTCCCAACATCCCTGCTGTGTTTTGGTGATGGGCAAATTCTAATCTCGTCTTTTCAGCTAGGCTTGGTACCAAGGCCGCCTTCAAGGCTGTGCGGATCTTTGGTTTGAGGATAGCCTCTTGCCCCATGATACCGCCACCGAGAATGACCACTTCTGGATTGGCAACATAGCAAATATTTGCCAGACCTTTTCCAAGGTAATCTACCATGCGGTCAATACCTGCCATACAGATCTTGTTTCCTTCGGTAGCTTCCTTGAAAATGCGTCGGCCATTCCACTGATCAACTGAATCACCATGAGCTGCTGCTACATACTCCACCAAAGCTGTCGTAGAAGCCAAGTCTTGAAAAGCTCCATCCTGCATGTGCATGTAACCGACTTCGCAAGCTGAGTTGCTAAATCCATGGAAGACTTTCCCATCCATAATCAAGCAACCACCGATACCTGTTCCAATGGTCAAGCAAAGAGTGACACTCGCTCCCTTGCCCGAACCAGATACTGCCTCAGCAAGACCTGCACAGTTGACATCATTCTCAATTTCACAAGGAATCGCAAAGCTCGTCTCAATTTCCTTCTTGAACTGGGTTCCTGCATAGTTAGGGATTTGAGGTCCGGCATAGAAAATCTCGCCTTTGTCGGGATCCACCATTCCTGCAGAAGAAATAGCAACACCTGCTACTGGGCATTTTTCTAAATAGCTGGCTACGATATCTTTGGTCTTTTGTAAGATATGAGGACCGCCCTTATGCGCCTCTGTTGGCATTTCATGCGATTCAACAAGTTGGCCTTCTTGGTCAATCAAACCATATTTGATATTGGTTCCACCAATATCAATTGCAACGTAGTGTGTCATAAATACCTCCTTATGGATTAGAGGAAGCGCTCCTTGGTTTCACGAATCAATTGCGCTGCTGCTTCTACAACTGGGCGATCTTCTTCGGTTACTGGCGTCAATGGTGAACGAACAGAACCAATATTCAAGCCTTCATTAATCTTTAAGACTTCTTTGATGACACCGTACATATTTCCATGTGCAGAAGTGAGCTTGCCAATGATTGCGTTGATAGCGTATTGCAATTCACGCGCTGTTTCCAAGTCTTTCTCAGCAATCAACTCATTGAGTTTCAAGAAGAGTTCTGGCATCGCACCATAAGTACCACCGATACCAGCTTTAGCACCCATGAGTCGTCCACCTAGGAACTGTTCATCTGGACCATTGAATACGATGTGGTCTTCTCCACCAAGGCTGACAAAGGTTTGGATATCTTGAACTGGCATAGAAGAGTTCTTAACACCGATAACACGTGGATTCTTCAACATTTCAGTATAAAGACTTGGAGTCAAAGCAACACCTGCCAATTGAGGAATATTGTAGATAACATAGTCTGTGTTTGGTGCTGCAGCACTAATGTCATTCCAGTATTTAGCAACTGAGTATTCTGGCAAGCGGAAGTAAATCGGTGGAATCGTTGCAATGGCATCTACACCCAAGCTTTCCGCGTGGCGAGCAAGTTCCATACTATCTTTGGTATTGTTGCAGGCAACATGGGCAATGATAGTCAATTTGCCTTTAGCAACTGCCATGACTTCTTCCAAAATCAATTTACGGTCTGCCACACTTTGGTAAATACATTCACCAGAAGAACCATTGACATAGAGGCCTTGAACACCCTTATCAATGAAGTATTGAACCAAGGCACGCGTACGCTCTGGACTGACTTCTCCTTGATCATCATAACATGCGTAGAAGGCTGGAATGACACCTTCGTATTTTTTCAAATCTGACATAGATTTTCTCCTAAGATTTCTTTTTTTCTGCTGAGAGCAGTTCTATTTTTTACAAGTTTAGTATACACCTTGTGAAAATCGCTTTCAATATCTTGTATACACTTAGATTTTAGTTTCTACTTGTATTTTAGAAACTATAACGATTGAAAGTAGTTTCAGGGACGAGCCATCCTACTGGTATTTGGCGAAGATTTTCTCCATCAAACCTGCTTGGAGAAAGACTAGCAAACCAAAACCAAAGAGGATAAAGGCCGATCCACCCAAAAGGAGAGTGAAGGCGGATAGATAAAGAACCATCACTATGAGAAAGAGAATGGCTAACATGAGGAAGAACCAAGGAAAGTTAAAACTTGCCAAGATAAGCCCTTTTTGCAGCACTTCTTTCCAAGACAAATCATAGCGCGCAGCGATGGGGTAACTAGCCAGCATCACCAGAGTGAGGAAGATGAGAATCCCCAAACATATAGCTTTCACAATCTGGAAAGGCAAAGCTGTCTGACCCCAGAAGAGATAGAGATCTAAAAGACTCAGCAAAACAATGCCTAACTCCAGCAAACCTAACTGGAAACCCAGTTTCAGATTTTGCTTGAAAGCTCTTAGATAAGTTCTAAATACTGGTACCCGTCTGCTTCTCTTAATCTCAAACATGGTCTCATAAAGGCTGATTTTCGCCACTCCAATCGTCACGATGGGCAAACAAGATACGACAAAAAGAAGATTGACTGTGACGATATCCAAGACCTTCTCACTGAAACGCATGAGAAAGTTATCTGTATCAAATGCTGCCTTGATAAGGCTTACTCCTTTTTGTGCCATGTTTGCTCCTCCTGATTCTTTTAATCAATCAAAATTTTAAAGAGATATTTGCGAACTTTTTCTTCCATCCCTGCGTAGCCATTTGGCTGGTGTGGTTCTCCTGGGAAGAAAATCGCAAAATTGTGATAGCCCAACAAGAGTGGGTATTTTTCATGACAATGGACAAAGCCAATGTCGCTCGCTTCGTCGAATGCTACTGCCTCGTCTTTGATACGTGAACCGTAGCTCGAATATTCATGCCCTTCTACCAGCAAATGCAAGTCTGCATAGTTCTTATGATGCTCAAATTGATCATTTTCAGCTTGATTGAGGACATTTTCCTGAACAACTAGAAAGACCTTGTCCCCGTCAATCTCATACTTACCGAGTTCGAAAGAATCCTTACGGTGCTGATAGAGATAGTCGATAGCCTTGTCTAGATTGGGATGGATTCCCTTGTAAAAGGTAATGTTTTTCAAATCGTCAAAAATCATACTGTTTCCTTCGTTTCTGATAGTTAACTAAAATCATAAATTAAGTTTATAAGTGTCTGACAAAACTTCACGAAGTAACTGCATACTCTCCATTTTGTCGACACTTATGAAACTATATTTCCATAGCATGTCAAGACCACTTCCGCAACCTTGATATACTAGTTTACTTTTCTTATCCTTTAACAGCTCCCATAGTGATACCCTGAGTGAAGGATTTTTGGAAGACAAGGAAGACGGTTACGATTGGCACTGCTGCGAGAGCTGCACCCGCCATGATCAAACCGTAGTTGGTTGCCATTTCGGCCTGCATGGTCGCAACCCCGAGTGAGATAGTCAAGTTTTGACGTGAAGTCAACATAACCAACTGCATAAAGTAGTCGTTCCAAGTATTGATGAAGGTAAAGATCGCAAGAGCTGCAAATCCTGGTTTTACAATTGGGAAGGCTACGCTCCAGAAGGTACGAATCTCACCACATCCGTCGATTTTAGCTGATTCAAGCAATTCTGTCGGGATATTTTCACTGAACTGTTTCATGAGGAAGACCCCAAATGGCCATCCGATCAAAGGCAAGATAACTGCCCAGAGAGTATCGTGAATTCCCATGAAGTTGACGATACGTACCAATGGTACAAGGACAACTTGTTTTGGAAGTGCCATGGCAGCGATAAAGACTGCAAAGAGGATCCGTTGACCATAGAAACGTTTTTTAGCCAAGACATAACCTGCTAGAGAAGAGGTTGCACAGACTAAGAACATGGTTACTAGTGAGATAAATACAGAGTTCCACATCCACTGCATAGCAGGGTTTTGCACCATGAGTTGTTGGAAATTCTCCATGGTTGGCATTTTAGGGAACCACTGTGGCGGAATCATAATGGTATCAGGCTGTGATTTGAAGGCCCCTGTCAAGATCCAGTAGAATGGAAAGATGAACAGTACGGTCAACAAGAGCAAGATAATCGTCGAGATAACAGTGAAAGCTGTTAAAGGTTTCTTTTGTGTAGGTTGCATAACTGTCTCCTTTCTTTAGTATTCTACGTCGTTTCCGAGGATCTTGAATTGAGCAAAGCTGACAATGGCAATCATCACTGCCAAGAAGACACCGATAGTATTTGCATAGCCGTACTCTGTCAATTGGAAGGCTTTTTCGTAAAGGTAGTACATCAAGGTACTTGTTGAGTAGTTTGGACCACCAGATGTCAAGAGCTGAATCAAGGCGAAACATTGGAATGAGTTGATGGTTGTGATGATCGCGATGTAAAGAGTTGTTGGAAGGAGGCTTGGCCATTTGATCTTCCAGAAGACTTGAAATTCAGTCGCACCGTCAACACGCGCTGCTTCAACAAGTGAGTTGTCAATATTCCCCATAGCAGCGATATAAAGGATAATCGGTTGACCAACAGATGTTGTCAAAAGGATAATCATAATCGCTAGCAAAGCCCAATTTTTGTCACCCAGCCAAGAAATGTTTTGGCTGATGATGTGGCTTGACTTAAGGACAAAGTTTAGAATCCCTGATAGAGGGTCATAGATCCATTTCCATACAACCGTTACGGCAACACTACCTGTAACTACAGGAAGGAAGAAGACGAAACGATAGAAAGAACGGGCAATGGCATTTTGATGATAGGTTTGAGATGCTACAAAGAGCGAGAAGAGAACCACAATCGGTACTGATCCAATAACCAGAATAACGGTATTGATCAAAGACTTGGTAAAGACAGGGTCTTTAAACATGCGAATGTAGTTGTCCAAGCCCACAAACTCAAAGCTGGTCATGGAGTAGTTAAAGAAACTTGTAATGAATCCCATAATCATAGGAGCCAAGACAAAGATAACAAAGAAGAACAATACTGGTGCTAGGAAAGCGTAGGAAATCACTGTTTCCCGCATACGAATTTTATTGACTTTCACAGTCGGCACCTCTCTTTCAAATAGAATAGTTTTTGATTTTCTTGAACTGTTTTAAAATCAAAATGAAATTTTTTAAGATTCGCTTATGTAAGAACTTCATTTTAATTTCGTGATAGTTCCTTACATTTCAAACAAAAGTCCCCCTTTTCTTACACCTTAGTGCACAGGGAAAAGGGGGAATCAATCTGACGTAGTGCTTATTGTTTTGTAGCTTTTTTGATTGTTTCGTTAGCTTTTTCAGTGAAGGCTTTCAAAGCATCCGCTGGTTTTTCGTCACCATTTGATACAGATTGCAACATTGGGAACCAAAGTGTTCTCATTTCAGCAAATCCATCGATAGTATTGTAGTATGGTGAGTAGTATTTAGTCCAGCCACTGATTGTTTCCATACGTTTGTCTTCATAAAGTTTGCCAAATGAAGTACGAACTGGGAAGGCACCTGTACGAACTACGTCTTTAGGACCCCATTCTTTGTCATCTGCGATGAATTGAACGAATTTCTTAGCAGCTGCGACTTTCTTATCGTCTTTGTTGTTAAATACTGCAAATCCATTTACAAGGTATTCAAGAGATGGTTTACCAGAGTCTGATGGGAATGGTACTTCTACCACGTCTACCTTACTTGCTTCCAAGAGTTTCGCTTGGATACCGTTTTGAGCTGGTGCCCAAAGGATTGTGTATGATGTTTGACCGTTCGCAAAGTTTTGGATGTCTGCTCCACCGTCAAATTGTGAACCGTTGTTCAATAGACCGTCTTTAATCCAGCTAGCAGCTTTTTCAAGACCTTTGACGAATTTAGGATCGTCAGTTGTATATTTTGTTACATCTTTATCTGTTACAGAACCGCCATAAAGGTTTGCGATGAAGGCACGTGTTCCTTGGTCTCCCCCTTGACCAGAACTGAACAATGAACCCGGTGTATATCCTTTATCTTTAAGCGCTTTCAAAACTTTTTCAAAGTCATCAGTTGTCCAACCTTCTTTTACAAGGTTCGCAACTCCAGCATCTTCCAACATTTTCTTGTTCATAGCCATATAGAATGGAGCAGAACTGATTGGATACATGTAAGCTTTGTCTCCAGCCTTACTTGCTTGTACGATGTTTTCGTTGTTGACATCTTTGACGAATTCGTCTGTGAAGAGGTCGTTCAACTCAGCCAATTTACCATTTTTACCGTATTGGATGATACGCCCTGGTGCGTCAAAGAGTACGTCTGGCGCTGTTCCTGCTTCGATGGCTGTTGTGATCTTTTCTGGACCTGACTTGAAGTCGATGGTTTCCAATTTCACTTTTACATCTGGATTTGCTTTTTCGAAAGCTTCGATGATTGATTTTTCATAAGTTCCAACACCATCGCCCGTTTTTTCTTGTGTAAATACTGGGAATGCCCACCAAGTGATTTCTGTTTTTCCGCTATCGCTTCCTGATTTTCCAGCATCTTTACTTCCACCAGAGTTACCACAAGCAGCAAGGCCAAGAATCGCAGCACCTGCAAGTACTGTACAAGCTAGTTTTCTAAATTTCATTTGTATTCTCCTAATTGTTAAGCGTGTCCATATTGGATAGTGAGTAACCTTCTATTTGTATACGTTTTCATTTCATTTGACGCATCGACCACTCTCCTCTGTTTTGAGATTGTATTATTTAAGACCGGCAACAAAGCGTTCCGTAATCTCTTTTGGTCTAGTAATAGCTCCACCAACAACGATGCCTCGCACCCCATATTCAAGAATTTGTTTGGCTTGTTCTGGTGTATGAATTTTTCCTTCAGCGATGACATCCACACCGGCATCGCAGAGTTTTTTGATCAGTTCAAAGTCTGGACCATCTACTTTCGGACTGTAAGAAGTATAACCTGATAGAGTTGTTCCAACAAAATCAACACCTGCTTCAACTGCTGCAATTCCTTCTTCAAACGTACTGGTATCAGCCATCAAGAGTTGATGCGGATATTTTTCTTTGACTTGTCGGATGAAGTCCTGAATTTCCAAACCATCATAACGTTCACGTTTGGTACAATCCAGAGCAATGACCTCAATGTCTAGTTCAGCCAGTTCATCGACTTCTTTCATAGTAGCTGTAATGAATGGCTCCTGCGGCGGATAGTCACGTTTGATAATCCCGATAATCGGGAGTTTCGTAACCTCCTTGATCTCCTTGATATCGCGAACACTGTTTGCTCGGATACCGACTGCTCCACCTTGCTCAGCCGCTTTGACTAGCAAGGGAATGACTCCTCCCGCTTCTGTATAAAGCGGTTCATGAGGAAGTGCCTGACAAGAAACAATGATTCCATCTTTGATTTGTTCAATCAAGGCTTCTTTGCTAATCTGTGGCATCCTCTTTCCTCCTTTTCTTTGTTCCTATGGGCTTATTATATATCATTTGTTAAGCGCTTTCAATAGCTTATGGTAGAATAGATTTCAGTTTCAAAACTATTTTATAGAACAGACTATCCTGAAAGTAGTTTCAGACATCTTAGAATTTCTTATTAGCACACCTTGAGACGAAAGAAAAAGATAACAGGCTGAAAAACCTGCTATCTCCTTCTATTTTTACAAAGTAAAATGATTAGAATTATTCTCTTACTTTTCTCTCTTTTTCCCCATTGCAAACAAGCCAAGGAAGAAAGCTGTTAGTCCTAGTGAAGCTAGGAAGCCACTCTCCTTGTTCCCTGTATCAGGAAGTGTCTGCTGAGCAAGAGGAGCTTTGTAAGTATAATCTTCTTTTTTAGTAAGAGTTACAAGTGAATCAATTTCCTTGTATTCTGCGATTTCATGCACAGCTGCCTCAGCGCCATTCACACCACCTTTGTACTCTGGTACTTCATGGACTGCGGCCTCAACAGCATTAACTCCGCCCGTAAATTCTGGTTTTTCAACTGTTGGTGCTGGTTCCTCACCCGCTGTCCCTAGTGGGCCTGTGTACTCTGGTACTTCATGAACTGCGGCCTCAACAGCATTAACTCCGCCTGTAAATTCTGGTTTTTCAACTGTTGGTGCTGGTTCCTCACCCGCTGTGCCTAATGGACCTGTGTACTCTGGTACTTCATGAACTGCGGCCTCTTCACCATTCACACCGCCTGTAAATTCTGGTTTTTCAACTGTTGGTGCTGGTTCCTCACCCGCTGTCCCTAGTGGCCCTGTATATTCTGGCTTCTCGACTGTCGGAGCTGCCTCTTCACCCGCTGTGCCTAATGGACCTGTATATTCTGGCACTTCATGAACTGCGGCCTCTTCACCATTCACACCGCCTGTAAATTCTGGTTTTTCAACTGTTGGTGCTGGTTCCTCACCCGCTGTCCCTAGTGGGCCTGTATATTCTGGCACTTCATGAACAGCAGCTTCACTTCCGTTCATTCCATTCGAAAGCTTAGTGCCCGCTACAGAGACTGGTAAATTATGCATACTTTCAATAGCGCCTTCTGCCAGACCTGTAACTTTTTGACCCATATCCTCTGAATCCACCGTAAATAGGAGGGTTTTTGTGTCATACTGGGTCATGAAGCGTGCTGTTTTACCATTTGCCAATTGAAGGGTTGGTGCCTTGTTGACCAATACTTCCGAATCAAACTCCATAGCAAGGATGCCTGGCCATTTTTCAATCGCATATTTCACTTTTGCTTCTTTAGGAGAAATCCAATCCTTGGTCAAGAAATCCCAGTTGAATTTCTTATAGGATAAAGTATAATCGTTTTGATTGCCATCCGCATGCTCATAAAGCAAACCATATTCGCCATTTCCGAGTTCTTGGAGTGAGTTGTAAGCAAACTTACCACTTTGTATAGGATTGTGTTTCAACCATGTCAACTCACCATTCTCCTCAACACGAGCCAGGTGAACCAAACCATTGTTGCGTCCAGGACCACCAGCATTGCTGAGTAGAATGTATTCCTTTCCTTCATGCATGGTGTGAATAGCGGACATTTGAACATAAACGTCTTTTACTTGAGGATATCGTTTGATTTCCTTATCCCACGTTGCTCCTCCATCATGACTGGTCGCAACCTGAAGATCACCAGTCAACCCACGCATAAAGAGCTTGAGATCCCCATTATTCAACTGAACAACAGTTGACTCCGTATTTTGGGCACCTGGATTATTCATGGTTGAAGAGTGAATGGTTTGGTTGCCTACTGGACGGTTATCATTAACTGCTTCACCTGCTTGCCATGTTTCACCATGATCATCTGAATAAATTACACGAGATGATTGAGAACCACTTAGGTAGGAAACGTTGTTTGTTGTATAAACTGGAATCACCAGTCTTCCCTTATGAGGTCCTGTACGCAAGGCAATCCCCGTACCAGGTCCAGTTCCTAGGAAGTGCATCCAATCTTTCCGAATCCCATGTGTAATATCTTTTGGTGCAGACCAAGTCTTCCCATCGTCATCACTGTAGGACATCCATAGGTAGTTGGTATTGGAAACTCTAAAAATATTCTTCTCGCTATACTCAAAATAAATATTCCCGATTAGCTCATTCCCTTTATACAAATCCCCCTTATCGCTGTAGGCTGTTTTTTTAGGGTCAACGACAACACGATAATCTGTCTTTCTATTTTGAGGGTCGAAAACCTCTCCGTTTTCTCGAATCGTATAGCGACCTGATTCTCCTTGCTTATATAAAACTTGATAAACTTTATCTCCCACTTGTTCATAAGCTTTCGGAGCTTGCCCCGGCAATGAAAATACTGCCTTACTCTCAAGGAACATGTCATAAATTGCAAAAATTCTCTTTGTTTCAGGGTCTTGCACCAAGGCCATATCAATATTGACTGGAGATGGCCAATCTGCATGTTTAGCGTACTCATTGTCACGAGGATTTGAGACTACGATTCGGTCTCCCCATGTTTTTCCATTATCTGAGCTGCGACGAACAACCATCCCAATATCTCCCCAGTCAGAATGGTGCAAACGTCTTTCATCCGTTCCTGCAATCAGCGTTCCTTTATCAGTCTTGAGAAGAGCTGGGATACGATAACTCTTGATACCATCTTTATTTGGTTGATTGTTCCTACCACCTTCAAAGACGTCTTCTTTCTCAGTAACTTTTGCTCCCTCAGGAAGTTTCTGTTCCAATTCACCTCTTTCAAATAATTGACTTCGTGTTTGAACTTCATCTGGGCTTAAAGCACGATCGTAAACAGTTAGGTTTCGAACTTGTAGGTTTGATGCCCAAGCTGTTTTCTTGCCCCGTTTGGTTGCTCCAAGTTGAGCTTGATTAACATCTGGCATATCTTTGATAAAGTTACCAGATTTGAGACTTGTTCGAGATAAGACACCGTTCACATAGAGACGAACTCGACCATGAGGTAACTCCGCTGTCGGTTGTTCGACAGTAAAGGTCACGGAATTCCATTGTTCTGGGCGAACTTTCAAAGGAGCATCTGTATACTTATCATAGAACTGCTCTCCGTTAGCGCCACGCCCTTCAATAAGAGCTGTATTATCAAGGACCGACATAGTAAAGTACTCATTTTCCTTGGTGTCACTGGATACAGAGAAGAGATTGTAAAAGCGTGGAGCTGATGCATCTGGTTTGAACTCCATGTGAACTGTAGCATTTTTTAGTTGCTTTAGTTTATCTAGTTCACTTGATAAATCAACTCTCTGACCATTTGCCACATTGGTTTCAACATCTTCTTTTTCAAGGACAGGATTGGCATTTTTTAAATCTCTTGAGTAATAGTCACGAGGAATAGCACCCTGATCCTCTGATTCCTCTTCCTTATTTGCTTCTTCTGCAGGGGTTTCCGTAGAGGATGGAGTTTCTGATTCTGCACTCTCATTTTTTTTCAAGTGTTCTTGGTCCACCTCAACGCCGTTATCTTGAGCTGCTGCCAATTTACCAGCCAAATCCTTATCCAAATGAGCAAGATCTCCCGAGGACGCTTCTTTTGGCAATTCTGATAAACCTTGACCAGGTTCGACAGTTTCTGTATTGGCCCCTGCTGCATTGGCTTGCTCTTGAGCTAAGACTGGATTTGCTCCAAATACCACTGTACCAATCACTACAGATGCCGCCCCAACTGCAAATTTTCGAATGCCGTATCGCTGTTTCCGATCAAAATCCCTATACTTCATATTTTTACCTTTCATATTCTCCGTAAATAAAGCGCTTTCTTTTTTTCTTAAAATTTTTAGTTCCTCCAACTAAACAAGTAAAAAGAAAGTAACCGACTGAATGAGACCTCCCATTCTTCAAACGTCCACTGCTCTTACTCTCTGACCAAACAGCGGAAAGTTTCCTCCTTTCGCACAATGTCTTTCCCTTATTATACAATAAACTCTGAACTTTATAGCTAAATGATATAGAATAGATTCTACTTTTAAAACTATTTTAATATTTCAAATTTCCTGAAAGTACTTTTCGATTTTGGAAAACAAAAAGGGAGCTCAAGGCTCTCTTAAACTTATTTTTTTACATAGGAAAAAGGAATCTCACTGCCACAGAGCCAGTTGTAGACTTGGTCATTGACAAAAACATTCATGGCTTCGTGAGCATACTCTGGCATGATGCGATAGGTCTTGTCGCAAGTCAGACGATTGTAAATCGCAAACTGGGTAATAGGATAGCAGACGTCATCATCCAAGCCCGTAATCATCTTGACCTCACCCTTGATACGATGGGCAAGATTTTTCACATCGATATAGGCAAGGGTCGCCATGATTTCCTCCTCTGTTTCATGGAAGGGATCGTGAAACTTAAAATAACGGAAGAGTTCATCATAGGCTTCACTGGTATTACCAATCTCAAGCACCCGTCTAAAGTCTGACAAGAAAGGATAGATGGCAACTGTTTTCTGAATTCGAGGATTGAGCGCTGCTGCAACCAGAGCTAAAGCCCCTCCTTGTGAAGCACCATAGCTAGAAAGTCTTTCCTCATCTACCTGAGGCAGACTGGCAACAATTTCAACCAACTGGTAAATATCCAGATAGACATCCTTATAAAAGAGGTGGTCCCGACCTTCCACAGCACCACGGATGATATGCCCCTTCACAGTATTTCCTAGTGGAGAACGCAAGCCGTCTTGCGAATAGCCCGACTGGCCCCGCACATCCATGGAAACAACACCGTAACCAGCCACAGTATAGGCCAGCATGTCAGCCCAATCCCAGCCACGTCCCATATAGCCATGGAAATGGAAGATTAACGGAACTTTCCCCTCAGTCTTTGGAAGGACGACGCGTGCATAGACCTTGCCTTCATTAGTTCCCTCAAAAGTGAGCTCAAAGCACTTGACTCGGGGAATGTGGAAATCTCTTTCCTCCAACTGGTAGGCTGGAAGAGTGGAAACTTTTTTTAATTCCTCATCCCAGAAAGCATCAAAGTCTTCTGGAACCTCATCCCGTCCTTTATAAGTCTTAATTTCTTCTAACAAAGCTGGATTTTTCATAGCATGCTCCTTTAGTTTTGTAATCGTTATCACAACTGTAGCATATCTAGGAAAGCAATGCAAGAAAGAATGCTAAATAGAAAGTGATTTTAGATTCTCTTTCCTCAAACCTATCGTCTGAAAGTAGTTTTAAAAATAAAAAGAGCGTTTCCGCTCTTTGTGTATCAATAGGTGCTAGCTCCTTTCTCTTGTTTGACAGTTTGGAATTTCTTTTGGTAGGTTACTTTAATAGTCATGAGAAAGTCCTCGTTTCTTTTTGATGACTCTAGTATAAGACCCAAACCTAAAAGCTAGCTTATAGATTTCTTAGAAAAGGCTTAATCCAGATGTTCTCTCTTCTCTAGGTGAAGAGCGATCATACGCCATTCTGGGTCCTCTCGCCAACCTTCTATAGAACTAATGTAGCTGGCAACCTTTCTGGCTTCTTCTAAAATCGGAAAATCTTCGATAATATCAGCCACTTGAAACTCTGGGAGTCCTGACTGTCTGGTTCCAAAAATTTCACCAGAACCACGCATTTTCAAATCTTCTTCGGCCAAGACAAATCCATTGGTGGTTTCTGTCATGATGCGCATGCGGTCTTTCCCAGAATCCGTCTTGGGATTGGCAACGAGAACAGCATAGGACTGCTTGTCCCCCCGACCAACACGACCTCTGAGCTGGTGAAGCTGACTGAGACCGAAGCGATCGGCATCCATGATAATCATGACGGTCGCATTGGGAACATTAACCCCAACCTCGATAACCGTCGTCGAAACCAGAATATCCGTTTTTCTCTCTTTAAAATCCTGCATGATCTGGTCTTTTTCGTCACTCTTCATCTTACCATGTAAAAGAGCTACTTCAGCCTTGCCGGCAAAATGAGCTGCCAACTCCTCAGATAAGGCAATGGCATTTTTCAGATCCAGAGCTTCAGATTCTTCAATCAAGGGAGAGATGACATAGGCTTGAGAACCTTTTTGAACTTCTCCCTCTAACCAAGTCAAGACCTGAGGCAGCTGTTCATGCTTAATCCAGCGAGTCACAATAGGCTTCCGCCCTGCTGGCATCTGGTCAATAATGGAAACATCCATATCACCAAAGGCTGTGATAGCAAGCGTCCGTGGAATTGGTGTCGCCGTCATCATGAGGACATCTGGATTGTCGCCTTTTTCCCGTAAAATACGCCTTTGCCCCACACCAAAACGGTGCTGCTCATCGATGATAATCAAACCAAGGCGAGCATAATCCACCCCATCTTGAATCAGAGCATGGGTTCCGATAATCAAATCAGCCTCACCCTTGGCAATAGTCTCCAAGATTTCTCTCTTCTCTGCAGCTTTCAAGGAACCTGTCAAGAGAGCGAGTTTTAAGTCTGGAAAAAGGTTCTGTAGACTCTCAAAGTGTTGCTCTGCTAGAATCTCTGTTGGCACCATGAGGGCTGTCTGATAGCCAGCTGTCACCGCCGCAAACATGGTCAAACCAGCAACCACTGTCTTTCCGCTCCCTACATCTCCTTGCAGGAGACGATTCATGTGGTGGTCCGACTTCATGTCGGCCAATATTTCCCGCAAACTCTTTTCCTGAGCTGGGGTCAGAGAAAAAGGCAGATTTTCTTTAGCAGCTGTCACCTTTTCCTTAGACCAATTCAGAACCAGACCGCTTCCCTGAACTCTATTTTCAGACTTGAGCGTCTGTAACTGCATTTGAAAGTAAAAGAGTTCCTCAAACTTGATGCGGCGAAGGGCCTGCTTGTATTCTGCCAAATCCTTAGGAAAATGCATAGCACGAACTGCCTGACAGCGGGACATGAGTTTGTATTTATCCAGCAAAGACTGGGGAAGATTTTCCTCAATCAAGAGGTCCAGCCCCTGATCAAAGGCCGTCTTGATGACCTTGACCAGGCTGGCCTGACTGATTCCCTGAGCCAGACGATAGACAGGCTGGAGGTCATCTTCCACCTGAGCCAGGACCTTCATCCCTGTCAGACTGGCCTTGGCACGGTCCCATTTTCCAAAGACAGCAAGGGTTGCTCCCAACTCTATCTTATCAGCTAGGTAGGGTTGGTTAAAGAAATTCACCGCAAAAACGACTTCTCCCTGCTTGAGGCTAAAACGCAGGCGATTGCGCTTAAAGCCATAATACTGGACACTGGCAGGAGTGACTACCTGACCAGACAGAACCGCCTTTTCTCCGTCTTCCAACTCTAGCACCTGCTTGGTCTTGAAGTCTTCATAACGGAAAGGAAAGTAGAGCAAGAGATCTTGCAAGTTTTCAATTCCTAGTTTGGCGTATTTCTCTGCTGACTTTGGTCCCACGCCAGGTAAGACATGCAAGGGTTGATGTAGATTCATGCTCCACTCCTTTCTTTTTTAATGATATTCTCTCGGAATGCGGTCGCTGAGGAGACAAACCACCTCATAGTTAATAGTTCCACGGTAGGTCGCTACCTGAGTTGCTGTGATTTCCTTGTCACCGTCGGTGCCGATCAGGGTTACTTTTGTTCCTAGCGGGTAAACCTTAGGCAAACGAATGGTAATTTGGTCCATAGAAACCCGACCGACGATTGGGCAAGCTTGTCCATCTACCAAGACAGAGAAATTTTGCATATCTCGTGTCCAACCATCCGCATAGCCGATTGGCACGGTCGTAATGACTTGCTCACTATCTGCCTGATAGGTCGCTCCATAGCCCATGCAAGCTCCAGCTGGAACTCTCTTGACATGAATAAGGGCAGACTCCAAACTCAAGGCTGGTGTCAAATCATAGGGCAAGTCCAAGACCTCTCCACTTGGATTGAGACCATACATGGCATCTCCCATACGAACCGCATTGAAAATAGTATCTGCATGCCAGAGGGTCGTTGCCGAGTTGCTGGCATGAACCAGTTCTGGGACTTCCTTCATACTTGCCAAAATAGCTTTAAATCGTTCTAACTGGGCATTAAAATAAGTATCTGATTCCTCATCTGCAGTAGCAAAGTGGGTAAAAATCCCTTCAATGCGAGCACCCTCTTGCTTGAGCAAGTCTTGAGCCAGATCAGCTTCACTGGCATCTCTAAAACCAATCCGTCCCATTCCTGAGTCAATCTTGAGGTGGACAGTCAAGCCAGTTAAATCTATCTCCCTAGCTAAGAGCGCTTGAATCCACTCCAGTCCAGCCACAGTCAAGGTGATGTCGTATTCTTTAGCTAGGGAAACAGCTTCTAGCTCAGAAACTCCTAAGATGAGGATTTTCTTGTTTATACCTGCTTGACGCAACTCGATAGCTTCATCGATATTGGAAACGCAAAAGCCGTCGACATCAGCTTGGATAGCAGTGGCAACAGCTACCGCCCCATGTCCATAAGCATTAGCCTTGACTACTGCAAATTTGAGCGTACCATTAGGGATATGACTTCCCATTTGTTGTATATTTTGTCGAATGGCTCCCAGATATATCAGAGCCTTAGTTGGTCTATGTGGACTAGCTTTCATGATTTTCCTCCAAAATGACACTGGCTGTCACAAACTGATCTGTATGGCTGATCGACAGCCAAATTTTCCCTGAAAATGGCGCCTGACTAAAATAGGGAGCCCCTCGTTCATTGTTCAGGACTTCCAAATCCTGAAAGGTCAGTTTGCCAATTCCTGTCCCCAAAGCCTTGGAAAAGGCCTCCTTAGCCGACCAGCGCCCTGCCAAGTATTCGATCTGTCTGCGCCCTTTGAGACTGGTAAAGCGCTCCATTTCTTTAGCGGTTAGCACGCGCTTGGCAAAGCCCTCACGTCGCGTAACTGCGTTTTCTATCGAAGCCAATTCTTCGATGTCAATTCCATGTCCAACTATCATTCTCATCAAAAGGAGTTGAGATTCCCCCAACTCCATCCTTTTCACTTATTTTGTTAAGGTAGTATAAATTTCTTCTACCAAGGCCTCTGTATTTTCCCAACCTAGACAAGGGTCGGTAATAGAGCAACCAAATACCTCTGGTTGGTTTTGACGACCATCTGCTAGGTAAGATTCAATCATAAAGCCTCGAACTGTCTTTTTAATCTTCTCATTCCAATCACGATTCAGCAAGGCTTGGCGAACAATGCGGATTTGTTCCATATACTGCTTGCCTGAATTGTCATGATTGGTGTCGATGATGATAAAGGGATTTTCAAGTCCCATGGTCTCATAACGGTTGATAGCGTTTAAGAGGGTTTCATAGTAGAAGTTGGGTTCATTTTTTCCATATTCATTCATGGCACCACGAAGGATAACGTGGGCCAAGGGATTTCCTGAAGTCTCCACTTCTTGGCCATGGTAAAGGAAGGTTTGCTTGTTTTGAGCTGCATAGATAGCATTAAACATGACCCCAAGATTTCCAGATGTTGGATTTTTCATTCCGACTGGTGCATCAATCCCTGAGGCCACAAAGCGGTGCTCTTGGTCCTCCACTGAACGAGCCCCAACAGCATGGTAGCTGACCAGATCATCAACCAAAATGAGATTAGACGGATAAAGCATCTCATCAGCCGTCGTCAATCCCGTTTCGGTAATCACACGGTAGTGTAGCTGACGAACAGCCTGCAAACCATTGATGAGACTAGGAGCCTCGCTAGCATTTGGCTGATGAATCAAACCCTTATAGCCATCTCCATTGGTACGAGGTTTAGCTGTATAGACACGCATGACGATAAAGATTTTATCCGCAACTTTTTTCTGCAAGTCAGCTAAACGATGGGCATATTCCAAAACAGCCTCTTCATTGTCAGAAGAGCAAGGTCCCATCACCAAAAGAATTCGGTCGTCCTCACCTGAGATGATGGCTGCCAACTCTCGATCTCGCGCTTCCTTATAACGCAAGACTTCAGGTGATAGCTGAGTTGCCGCCTTGATTGCTTCAATATCTATTTCTTGACCTTTTTCGATAAATGCCATCTTATTCTCCTAGCGTTTGGTAGATTTCACGAACGAGTGCTTCTGTATTATCCCAGCCTAGACAAGGGTCCGTGATAGACTTGCCAAAAACTTCTGGCTCATTTTGACGTCCATCTTCCAGATAAGACTCAATCATAAAACCACGAACGTATTTTTTGATTTTCTCATTCCAGTCACGGTTGATCAAGGTCTGGCGAACGATACGGATTTGATCCATGTACTGCTTGCCCGAATTGTCATGATTGGTATCGATGATGATAAAGGGATTTTCCAAGCCCATCTTTTCATACTGGGCAATGGTATCCATCAGATTGTCATAATAGTAGTTAGGAATATTTTTCCCATATTCATTCAAGGCACCGCGAAGAATGGCATGAGACAATGGATTCCCAGTCGTTTCCACCTCTTTGCCGAGGAAGAGGAAGCTCTGTTTATTTTGCGCTGCGTAAATCCCGTTAAACATGACATTGAGATTTCCAGATGTTGGATTTTTAAATCCTGTTGAGAAATCTGCTCCGCTCGCTACAAAACGGTGTTGCTGATCCTCAACTGAACGAGCCCCAACAGCCATATAAGAAATCAAATCATCCACCAAAGGAAGGTTTTCTGGGTAGAGCATCTCATCAGCAGTTGTCATACCAGTCTCGGTAATCACACGATAGTGCAGTTGGCGAACAGCCTTGATTCCATTGATCAAACTAGGGGCTTCTGTCGCATTCGGTTGATGAATCAAGCCCTTATAGCCATCTCCATTGGTACGAGGTTTGGCTGTATAGACCCGCATGACCATAAAGATACGATCTTTGACTTCTTCTTGCAAGGCAGACAAGCGCTTAGCATACTCAAGGACTGCCTCTTCATTATCAGATGAACATGGTCCAATCACCAAAAGAATACGCTGGTCTTCTCCACGGATGATCGCTTCTAGTTCTTGATCACGCTGGTATTTTTTCTTATAAGCCAAATCATCTAGTTTTGACAAGGCACGAACTTCTTCAATGTTAATTTTAGGACTTTTAGCTGTAAATACCATGATTCATCTCCTTATAAAGCAAACGGACACCAAGTAAAAAATGATTTTCACCAGGTATCCGCCTGTATCTTATCTCATATTATTGTCTCTTACCATGACAGTTCTTGAATTTCTTACCAGATCCACATGGACATTGGTCATTTCGTCCGATTTGGCTCAAGTCTATATCTTCTGGAAGATTAGATTGTTGGGCAGCAATATTGCGGGTAGCGGTTGTACTGATATTGTGTTCAACTTGCGGACGTTCTTGTTCGTGAATTTGTGCTTTCATCATCAAGCGGGTTACATCAAACTCAATTGAACCAATCATGTCGTTAAACATGCGGAAACCTTCTGCTTGATATTCTACAACAGGGTTGTTTTGCGCATATCCACGAAGGCCAACAGCATTTCGCAACTGGTCAAGGGCATCGATATGGTCAGTCCACTTGTTGTCTACAACACGTAGAATCAAGACTTTTTGGAATTCTTTTACTGCACCTTCGTCACGAAGCTTAGCAACTTGGTTGTCATAGACTTTCAAGGCACGTTGGAAAAGTTCATCTTTGATAGCTTGATCTGACAAGCCAGCTAAGTCTGCAAGAGAAATTGAATCCTCTGGAAGCAAGTTGTACTTAGCAAAGTTCAAGATAGCTTCCAATTTTTCATCTTCCTTAGAACGTGCATGTGCATCCACGATGCGTCCAATCGTACGACGAATCATAGCGTGGATCTCTGGTGCCAAGTCACGGTCGGCAGTAATGACATCATAACGTTGCGCATAGATAATCTCACGTTGTTCACGCATGACATCATCGTATTGAAGGACTTGTTTACGAGTGTCGTAGTTGTTTCCTTCGACACGTTTTTGAGCTGATTCAACCTGACGCGTCAACATGCGAGATTCGATAGCTTCGTCAGACATATTGAGGCGTTCAAAGACACCTTTCAAACGTTCTGAACCAAAACGTTTCATCAAATCATCTTCAAGAGACAAGTAGAACTGCGACTCACCTGGATCTCCTTGACGTCCTGAACGTCCACGAAGCTGGTTATCAATTCGGCGACTTTCGTGGCGCTCAGTACCGATAACGCAAAGTCCACCAAGTTCACGAACTCCTTCACCAAGCTTAATGTCGGTACCACGACCGGCCATGTTGGTTGCAATAGTAACTGCACCACGTTGACCAGCGTTCATGATAATTTGAGCTTCTCTATAGTGGTTCTTCGCATTCAAGACTTCGTGAGGAACACCTGCTTCGACCAATTTTTTAGAAAGAAAATCACTGGTTTCAACGGCAACAGTACCCACCAAGACTGGCTGACCCTTTTGATAACGAGCCTTCACATCTTCAATAACAGCCTTGAATTTGGCATCGATACTTGCATAGAGAAGGTCTGAATGGTCGATACGTTGGATTGGGCGGTTAGTTGGGATTGGGATGACGCGAATGTTATAGATTTCACGGAATTCTTCTTCCTCTGTTTTACCAGTACCTGTCATACCTGCCAATTTCTTATACATACGGAAGAGGTTTTGGTAGGTAATAGAAGCTGAAGTCTTGGTTTCATCTTGAATTGGCACACCTTCTTTTGCTTCAATCGCTTGGTGCAATCCGTCAGAATAACGACGACCTTCCATGGTACGACCTGTAAATTGATCGACAATCAAGATTTCTTGCTCTTCGCTGACCACATAGTCAATATCAAGAAGCATGATATAGTTGGCACGAAGGGCATTATCGATAAAGTGAGTAAGAGCCACATTTTCAATATCGTAGAGATTTTCCAGTTTGAAGTAGTCTTCAGCCTTGTCAATCCCTGAATCAGACAAACCAATAGTCTTAGACTGGATATCAATGATATAGTCATCTTTGTCCAAAGATTTGACAAAGTGATCCGCCATATGATACAGCTGACTAGTTTCTACAGCATTGGCTCCTGAAACGATCAAAGGAGTACGAGCCTCATCAATCAAGATTGAGTCAACCTCATCGACCAAAGCATAGTTGAGCGGACGTTGTACCATGTTTTCTGCACGAACGACCATGTTGTCACGAAGGTAGTCGAAACCAATCTCTGAGTTAGTCGAATAGGTAATATCACAGAGATAGGCTTCTTTCTTCTCCATTGGTGACTTAGCAGCCAAGTTAATCCCTACTGACAAACCAAGCCATGAATACAATTCACCCATCTCAGTCGCATCACGTTCGGTTAGATACTCGTTGACCGTTACTACGTGAACCCCTTCACCTGCTAGAGCGTTGAGGTATACAGGCATGGTAGCTGTCAAGGTTTTCCCTTCACCTGTACGCATTTCTGGCACATCTCCATGGTGGAGGACAATCCCACCCATGACCTGAACTTTATATGGGAAAAGTCCAAGAACACGCTTGGCAGCTTCACGTACTACCGCAAAAGCCTCATAGAGCAATGAATCCAGCGATTCACCCTTATTGTAACGTTCCTTAAATTCATCTGTTTTTGCTTTTAGCTGGTCATCCGTCAAGGCTGCCATCTGATCTTCATATTTGAGAACCTTGTCTGCCATCTTTTCCAGACGACGAAGTTCTCCTTTATCATTTTCAATAATCGTTTTTAAAATATTAGCCATTATTTTCCTTACTTTAGATTCTGAATATTTTAGAATGTTCTTTTCATTTTAGCATATTTACTATTATTTTTCAAGAAAGAATCCGCGTTTCAACAGGGAAAAGAGGCTAACTGCTAGATCAGTCTCTTGGTTTTTTATGGACTACATTTCACACAAATAGTTAATTGCCAAGCAGAGCTGGCAAAATTCCAAAAATCAAGAATAGATTGATCCAGAAGGCCATACAAAAGATCACTCCAAAGAGGAAGAGACTCATCTTTTTAGTCAGTATTGAGAGAAAGATTGCCAACACACCAAAGACAACAAAGAGTTTTTCCATGATGAAGAAATAAACCGAAACTCCTCCTATTTGCAAATCCCATGGAAGACAAAAGACCAGCAACCATAACAAGCAAATCGTAAGAATGTAGGTCTTGTAGTGTCGATCAATGAACTGCTTTATTTTGAGCATTTGTGACCTCCTATAAACTCTAGCTATTGATGGATGTCCTCGTTTTGTTCTCTTGTTTCAGCTTGACCATTCTCTTTAGACAGTCATAAACTTTCCAGTCGTTCACAAGGCACAAGAAGATTAAGAGTAACCAAATGCCCCACCTTGTTAAATCCGTAGGATTTATCAAAATATAATTAAACAGTAAAACTGAAAATCCTGTAAAAGCTAGACTAAACAAAGCCCACAGAGGGAGGTAAATCCAGTAAAAGTAATAAAAGATTGCGAAATATTTACTGTCTTTATCCACCTTCTCCATCCAATGAAAAAAATAAAAGTAGGGTGATAATAGCAATAATATAAAAATTTTTTCCATCTCACCCCTTTTTAATAACGTTCTCTTTGACTTCATTCTATCAAAAAGATCTGGAAATATCATCACAGATCTTGCTTGTTTATTTCCGCTTTCTCGCGATCAAGTGAATCGGTGTTCCTTCAAAGACGAAGGCCTTGCGAATTTGATTTTCCAAGAAACGCAGGTAAGAGAAGTGCATGAGTTCTTCTTCATTGACAAAGATGACAAAGGTTGGTGGCTTGGTTGCTACTTGGGTTGCGTAGAAAATCTTGAGGCGTTTTCCTTTGTCTGTCGGTGTTGGATTGATAGCAATGGCATCCATAATGACATCGTTCAAGACCGCTGAAGGAATACGGGTGTTTTGACTCTCGCTGATTTGCTTGATCATTTCAGGCAATTTGTGGAGACGCTGCTTGGTAAGAGCTGAAACAAAGACAATCGGTGCATAAGGCAGATATTGGAACTGCTCACGGATATCTTCTTCCCATTTCTTCATGGTGTGGTTGTCTTTCTCAAGGGTATCCCACTTATTGACCACGATAATCATCCCTTTACCCGCTTCGTGGGCAAAACCTGCGATACGCTTGTCGTACTCACGGATACCTTCTTCGGCATTGAGGACCATCAAGACCACGTCAGAACGGTCAATGGCACGCATAGCACGCATGACAGAGTATTTCTCCGTATTTTCATAGACTTTACCAGACTTACGCATACCAGCTGTATCAATCATGGTAAACTCTTGGCCATCCGCATCTGTAAAATGGGTATCAATAGCATCACGCGTTGTTCCAGCAACTGGACTAGCAATCACGCGGTCTTCTCCCAAAATGGCATTGATTAAACTTGATTTTCCAACGTTTGGACGGCCAATTAAGCTGAATTTAATGACATCTGGATTTTCTTCTTCAACTTCCTGCGGGAGATTTTCCACGATGGCGTCTAGCACATCCCCTGTACCAATCCCGTGCACAGATGAAATCGGTAGTGGTTCACCCAAACCTAGAGCATAGAAATCATAGATATCATTTCGCATTTCAGGATTATCTACCTTGTTGACTGCAAGGATGACTGGTTTATGAGTTTTGTATAGTTTACGGGCTACGTATTCGTCTGCATCCGTGATTCCTTCTTTACCGGAAACTACAAAGACGATGACATCCGCTTCTTCCATGGCAATCTCTGCCTGGTGCTTGATTTGTTCCATAAATGGAGCATCAACGTCATCAATCCCTCCCGTATCAATCATACTGAAAGAACGGTTGAGCCATTCACCAGTAGCATAGATACGGTCCCGTGTTACTCCTTCGACATCTTCTACGATAGAGATGCGTTCCCCTGCAATACGGTTAAACAGGGTTGATTTCCCAACATTGGGACGTCCTACGATGGCAACAGTTGGTAAGGCCATGTTTTCTCACTTTCTACAATAAGTTCTTTTGTTCAAGATTTTCTCTAGTTGAGCTTGGTTCAGGCTGACCGAATTGCTCTGCAAGACGTTGACTCCAAGTGGTAGTCGCACGAGCTCCTGCATATTCAGTCTGCACACGATCATAGGCTTCAATAGCCTCCGTTGTTTGTTCTTGGTATTCTTCCTCAAAGACAACATTTTCGAGTGGTAATCTTGGTTTTACATCATGTTTTTGGTTTGGTACACCGAGTGCAATCCCAAAAACAGGATAAGTATAGTCAGGAAGCTTGAACAATTCTGCTAACTCAGCAGATTTGTAACGCACCAATCCAATAATTACCCCACCGTAACCTAGACTCTCTGCAGCCAGCAAAGTATTTTGCCCAGCAAGTGCAGCATCCACAGATGTAATCAAGAGACCTTCCACACCTTGTGGTTGGAAAGTATCTGTATGGAGACGAGCTCCTTTTTCTGCACGGTTTAGATCACCAACAAAGAGCAAGAATGCTGCTGATTGACGAATAGCTTCCTGAGGAACTAGTTCATACAGAGCATCTTTCTTCTCTTGACTTCTTACTAAAATCACTGAATAAGATTGGAAATTTTTCCAAGTTGAAGCCATTTGGGCAGCCTTCAAAATCTCATTCAAGTCCTCTTGAGGAATCTCTTGCTCCTTAAATCTGCGCACTGATGAGTGGCTTTGCATTAATTTAATCGTTTCTGTCATCGACGATTTTCTCCTTCTAATCTTGTTTCCTCTGCTAAATAACGGATACGCTCCATGACACGTCTAGCTTCCCAAGTTTCATCATTTCCGTTCTTGCCTTTTGCAAAATGTTTTTCCAAATCTTGGAAATTGAAGTTGGAAGTGAAAAAGGTCGGTAAATCTTCCTGCATACGATACTGAAGAATCACTTGCAAGATTTCATCACGTACCCACGGTGTTGATTGTTCAGCACCAATATCATCCAAAATCAAAACTTCAGAAAGCTTAATCTCATCTACCAGGGTCTTCACAGATCCTTCACCGATGGCATTTTTCACATCAATGACAAAACTTGGATAGTGGAGAATGGTTGTTGAAGCACCACGTTTTTCAGATAGGTCATGGGCCAGAGCTGCCATCATGAAACTCTTACCGACACCAAAATCCCCATAAAGGTAGAGACCTTTTCGGATACTTGGGTAAAGGTCAACAAAGGCATAGAGTCTCTCAAAAATCGGCAAACGTCCTAGATCATCCAGGTCAATCTGAGCCAATTTCGCTTTTTTGAGACTTGCTGGTAGATTGATCAATTTGAGACGATTCTTGATTGCCGCCTCTTTTTCAGCCGCGATTAGCTCTGGTGTTTCTTCATAAGATACATCTGCATAACCATGATTCATGACCAAGATAGGCTTGTAGCCACGCGCTATATAGTCAGCATCCCCCCGAAGAAACTTATCTCGTTCTGTGATATATTGGTTGAACTTGGAGATGCTACGATTTAACTCCTCTTGGCTGAGGGATTCTTTCTGGATAAAAGCCGCTACATCTGGGTCCTTCATAATCTGCTGGACCAGGTCCTGATACTGAAAACGACTTGTTTGACGTTTGATAACGTCACCAACACTTTCCATCTAATCTCCTCCTTCTTCTAATCGGGCTAACATTTCTTGTTTTTTGCGTTCTAATTCCAGACGAGTTTCCTCGCTGGTTTGATTTTTATATTCTGGATTGCTCCACTTGGGCACATTTGTCTTAGTCGAGCTAGTTTTCGATTTCTGGTCTTCTTGCCCTTTTTGCTGACGCTCTCGAATCCGAAGCACAGCTTCTTCTGCTGTCCGAATTTTTTGATAAGCATAGTCATTGGCGACCTTCATGGCATATTTCTCATTGACATTTGCCGAATCAACCTTGTTAAAGGTTAGAAGCAAGATGATATTGATGACTTCATCCAACAAGCCTAAAGACGCCATCTGGTGAAGGAGTTCTCGCTCACTCTGGGTGATATTCCCCTTACGAGTCTGCTTGATTTCCGCTAAAAAATGCAAGGGAGTTTTATTTTTGGCTTCCCTGATAATGGTCATTTCTTTGGGGCTAAAGTCAGAAGATGCTGGTTTTTGTGCTATCTTTTCACGCATGCGTTTGACTGAAATCACCTGAGCCACCGCTGTCGCCTTGGCTAATTGATAGGTTTCAAACCAGGTCCACTTTTTTTCATCTGCGATGGCAAACAATTCCAAAACATCCGTTTGCTCGTCTTCAAAACGCAAGCCATCTCGAGCCATCAGGCGCTGGAAATGTTCCAAGTCAAAATCATTTTTTAACTTGCTTTTAGACTCACTTGGTGTCACTTCTTCAGTCAGGGTTGGAAAGACTTGGCTCAAAGAAACAGAGAGTGCTTCTCCCTCACTTGGAGCCTGCTTCATAGCAGAAACAGCTGTATCCCCAATCTTTTTCTCTAATAATCTGCTATAGACAGAATGACTTAGAAATTCTTGACTGGAGAGGGGAGAATGAAGTTGCAATTCATAAGTTTCCCCCTTCTGATAAAGGGTCAACAAATCCAAAGCAGATAAGATTTTAAAAGACTGGAGGAGCGTATTCATCCCGAAATTCAAATGATTAAGAATATTGGCAAAAAGGTGTTCCTTTTGCCCACCATCCCAAAAGGTAATGGTATATAGATAGAGGCTCAGTGCCTCCTGACCGATAATCGGGAGGTAGCACTGCACCAGAGAAGAGGTATCTTGCGACACCCGATTATTCTTTAGAAAAGAAAAACGGTCATTTGGCTTCATCTATTTTTCCTTTTTCTTTTTTGAGGACTGGGTGATCTGCTGGAGCAGACTCTCCAACTCACTCACATCCTTAAAGCTACGATAAACACTGGCAAAACGAACATAGGTAATCTCATCCAGTTCTGCCAATTCCTCCATGACTAAAGAGCCAATATATTCACTTTGGATCTCATTCTCACTACGACTACGGAGTTTTTGCTCAATACGATTGACCACCATGTTGATTTCATCACTTGACACAGGACGCTTCTGGGCTGAGCGGATAATCCCATTAAAGATTTTATCTCTCGAAAATTGTTCTCGCGTACCGTCTTTTTTGACGACAACCAGCGTTCTTTCTTCTACTCGTTCATAGGTTGTAAAACGATGCTGGCACTCGTCGCACTCACGTCTTCGACGGATGGTGTTTCCTTCTTCGGCTTGTCGACTATCAACAACACTAGACTTGGTAGCCCCACATTTTGGACAACGCATGCATTTCCCTCCTTGTCGTTTTCTTTTCATTATACCATTTTTTGAGCAATTCCCAAAACAATTCTTATTTTTACTTGACAAGTTTTTTGTTTTATTGTATTATTTTATTAGAACAATAAAGGCAAAGAAAGGAGACTATGATGTCCTGGTCATTTGATAATACAAAACCGATTTATTTACAGATTATGGAAAAAATCAAACTACAGATTGTTTCCCATGAACTGGAACCCAACCAACAGCTCCCTACCGTAAGAGAACTGGCGAGCGAGGCTGGGGTTAATCCCAATACCATTCAGCGCGCCTTGTCTGACCTTGAACGTGAAGGATTCGTTTATAGCAAGCGAACAACTGGTCGTTTTGTCACCGAGGATTTGGACCTCATCCTTCAGTCCCGCAAACAACTTTCCGAAGAGCAACTGCAACACTTCGTCTCTTGCATGCTTCAATTTGGCTACAAAAAAGAAGAACTGCCAAATGTATTAAGCGACTATATCAAAGGAGTTTAAGACTATGACACTACTAGCACTTGAAAATGTATCAAAATCATATGGAGCAACTGCGGCACTTGACAATATCTCACTAGAGATTTTAGCTGGAAAAATTGTCGGGCTCCTTGGACCAAATGGATCCGGAAAAACAACCTTGATCAAACTGATCAATGGTCTTCTTCAGCCAGACAAAGGACGTGTTCTCATTAACGGACAGGATCCAAGTCCCGCTACCAAGGCAATCGTCTCTTATCTACCAGATACGACCTATCTCAATGAGCAAATGAAGGTTAAAGAAGCCCTGACTTACTTTAAAACCTTCTATCAGGATTTCGATCTTGAACGCGCCCAACATCTGCTTGCAGACCTTGGCATTGATGAAAATAGTCGCTTAAAGAAATTATCAAAAGGAAACAAGGAAAAGGTCCAACTAATCCTCGTTATGAGCCGTGAAGCCCGCCTCTACGTTCTCGACGAACCAATCGGAGGTGTGGATCCAGCTGCTCGTGATTATATCCTCAATACCATCATCAACAACTACTCACCAACCTCTACGGTCCTGATTTCAACCCACTTGATTTCAGATATTGAGCCAATCTTGGATGAGATTATCTTCCTCAAAGACGGAAAAGTCGTTCGCCAAGGAAATGTTGATGATATTCGTTACGAGTCAGGTGAATCAATTGACCAGCTCTTCCGCCAGGAATTTAAAGCCTAAGCAAAGGAGATTATTATGTTTTGGAATTTAGTTCGCTACGAATTTAAGAATGTCAATAAATGGTATTTAGCGCTCTACGGAGCTGTGCTTGCAATTTCGGTTTTAATTGGTGCATCCATTTCTGGTATTAGTCAGACCTACACTAGTTACGGTAATAACCCCTACTATCTGTTAGGCTTTCTGATCTTAGTTTTTGGGGGACTCAGCGTTACTCTCTGGATCGCAACAATCTTTCTAATCATCCGACGCTTCAAGGGAAGTGTCTACGATCGCCAGGGCTATCTGACATTGACGCTCCCCGTCTCTGAACACCAAATCATCACCGCCAAATTACTAGGTGCTCTCATTTGGTCAATCATAAGCTATATTGTATTTATCTTGAGTATCATTATTATCTTCTCACTCACCCCTGTAGTGAAAGATTTGCCACTCCTCTATCGATTTATCTCTCCTTATCTCGGTTACGGTTGGCTCTATGCCCTCTCTCTTCTGGTGGGTTCAATTACTTGGATTTTATCGATTTACCTTTGCATCTCAATTGGTCAACTATTTAACGAATATCGTACCGCTATGGGAATTTTAGCCTATATCGTGCTTAACATCGTGATTGGCTATATTTCCATCTTCTTCCGAGTTGATGACAACTTCAATTTACTAATAACAGTTGATATTATTAAAGACGCTATTCTAGCGACTATCTATTACCTCGGAACCTACTACATCTTGAAAAACAAGGTTAATTTGCAATAAAAAACGCCCAGCTTACAAAAGCTGGGTTTTACTTTAACTCAATATCAAACTGGCTACAATGGGACTAACAAAAACATAGAGAATACCGGTGACACCGATAGCCAAGCCACCCATGGCTCCTGCTACCGAGCCGTATCGAAAGGCTGTTCCCGTTCCGACAGCGTGGCCTGTTCCTCCAAGGGAGAGTCCAACAGCCACTGGATCATCAATTTTCAACCACTTCAAAAGGGTGGGGCCGATGACACTAGTTAAAATCCCAGTTGCCACTACGACGACCAAGGTCACAGTCGTTAAACCTTGCAATTTCTCTGTAATCCCCACTGCCATGGCGGTTGTCACTGACTTGGGAAAGAGAGAAATGGCTAGGAAAAAGTCCATGCCAAAGATTTTCGCTACTATGGCAGTAAAGCTAGTATTGACAACTACTGCTAGCAGACTACCAAAGAGAATACTCCGAGCATGGTGCTTCATCAGATGAAAACTCTTATAAAGCGGAATCCCTAGAGCTACGGTCGATGGGACAATCAAGTTGTTCAGATAAACCCCACCTTGGTAGTAATCTTGGTAAGAAATACCCATCACCTTTAGAAAGATGATAATGAAAATTGCCGACAAAAGCAAAGGCGTTGTCAATGGATGGGGGAAACGCCTATAAATCAACATTCCCGCTAGATAAGCTAGGATAGATAATGCAATCCCAAACAGAGGATTGGATACAAATTCACTCATTTGGCATCTCCTTTCTCATAATCTCCTTCAAAACGTCTCTTGATGAACTGAACCACTAGGGCGATGAGGATAATGTTGATGACAGCCGCAAAAAAGACAATCAAGACAATGGGCAAGAGATAGGGGGCAATCACATCAAACTTTTCCATGATTCCCACTGCTGGTGGCAAAAAGAGAATGGTCATATTAGCCAGCAGAAAATTCCCCACCATATTGACATGCCTGGTCCTTAGCCACTTGAACTGTAAAGCTAGAAATAGAATAATCAAACCGATAATACTGCCTGGGATAGGCAGATGAAAGAAACTGGAGATTCCCTCACCGATTAGAGAAATCACAAAAAGAATCATTAATTGAACATATAACTTCATCTCAAACTCCTTGAAATAGAATTCTTGCATACCAGTTTACTCTTTTTTCAGAAAATTTCAAGGAAATATCGAAATTTTTCTTTCTTGCAAGGATTAGCTAAAAGTAGTATAATCATTGCATGCGCAATCATCTTGTGTTACAAAGACAATCAGTAATGACTTTGTGATTTTTACTTTGAAAAGAAAGGAGAAAGCAATGACCTATTTGGAAAAATGGTTTGACTACAACCGCCGTCAAAAGGAAATAGAAGCCTTGTTGGAAGAAACTATTGCCCAGCAGAGTGAACAAAGGCTGAACTTGAAAGAGTTTTATCTGCTATACTATCTGAATCTAGCCCAAGAAAAATCTCTACGACAAATTGACCTGCCAGATAAACTCCATCTCAGCCCAAGCGCTGTTTCTCGAATGGTAGCTCGACTAGAAGAGAAAAACTGTGGTTTGCTTAGTCGCCGATGTTGCGATCAGGATAGACGGGCTAGTTTTATCTGCCTGACTGATGAGGGACAAACAGCTCTATCTTACCTGCAAAAAACCGTCGAGGAAAGACTGGAAACCAGTCTTGACTTCATTTCTTAATCAGATTTTTTAAAAAAGTTGCGTGCGCAATCATTTTTCTTGACATTCCTCGTTTCAAGGAGTACAATAAAGTCAAGAACGAATAAAGGAGTTTTATATGATCGAAATTACCTATCTAGATGCCAGCAAGCAAGAGAGAACCATGACTTTCGAGTCTTATGAAGACTTTGAACGCTCTCAACAAGCTTGCCTTATCGGTGTCGCAGACTATTACCCAGTTCAAAAATTAACCTATAATGGTCATGATTTGGACTACCATGGGACTTATGGAGATGTCTTCTTCTATCTCATGAAACAAGATTTAAGCCAATATAAGTAAAAGGAGAAATACAATGGCAAAAGCAATTACAGATGCAACATTTGAACAAGAAACAAAAGACGGTTTGGTCTTGGTAGACTTCTGGGCAACTTGGTGTGGTCCATGTCGTATGCAAGGTCCAATCTTGGACAAATTGTCTGAAGAACTTTCAGAAGATGTCTTGAAAATCGTTAAAATGGACGTAGATGAAAACCCAAATACAGCTCGTGCATTTGGGATCATGTCTATCCCAACCCTTCTCTTCAAAAAAGACGGCCAAGTGGTGAAACAAGTTGCAGGTGTTCACACTGCAGAACAAATCAAGGCCATCGTTGCTGAATTGAGCTAATAAAACGAGAGACCAAGTGCTTCATTTGGTCTCTTTTTATTTTTGCCCTTTGCCATTTTTCAAAAAATATGCTAGACTGTAGGTAGAATATTACGATGTTTGGGACATGCCATCGCTAAAAAAAACCTCTACTTGGTATTTTTTAGCTCCCCTCAAGGGAGCTTTTTGCGTGCTCTGAACATTTCCCACTTTGGAAGGAGTACTATGAAACGTCAATCAGCCTTGGTCGTCTTTAGTGGTGGCCAAGATTCCACAACCTGCCTCTTTTGGGCTAAAGAACACTATGAAACAGTCGAAGCCGTCACCTTTGCCTACGGCCAACGCCATTATCTCGAAATCCAAGTTGCTAGAGAAATCGCTAAGGAACAGGGAATCCGTCATCACATCTTAGATATGTCTCTGCTGGGACAAATCACTGAAAATGCCTTGACCTCTGATATGGAAATCGAGCAAAAAGAGGGAGAGGTTCCCAATACCTTTGTTGACGGTCGCAACCACCTCTTTCTTTCCTTTGCGGCAGTTCTTGCCAAGCAACGAGGTATTAATGATATAGTGACAGGTGTCTGCGAGACAGATTTTTCAGGCTACCCTGACTGCCGGGATGTCTTTGTCAAATCCCTTAATGTCACCCTCAACCTTGCCATGGATTACGACTTCGTTATCCAAACACCTCTCATGTGGCTAGACAAGGCTGAAACTTGGGAGTTAGCCGACCAACTCGGTGCCTTTGACTATGTTCGTGAAAAGACCTTGACCTGCTACAATGGGATTATCGGAAGTGGCTGTGGAGATTGTCCAGCCTGCCACCTACGTCAACATGGCCTAGATGTTTATCTCTCACAGAAAGGAGAGGGCTAATGTTTTTTGCACCCAAAGAAATCAAACAGGAAACTGGGGAATCCCTTGTCTACAATCCTCACAGAACCTTGGTATCAAAAGAATTTACTTTCGACGCTGCCCACCACCTCTTTCACTATGAGGGAAAATGCAAATCCCTGCACGGCCACACTTATCATCTGCAGATTGCTGTCAGTGGATTTTTAGATGAACGTGGTATGACCTACGATTTCGGAGATATCAAAGCGATCTACAAGAACTACTTAGAACCCCACTTCGATCATCGCTATCTCAATGAAACCCTGCCTTATATGAACACGACTGCTGAAAATATGGTTTACTGGATTTTCCAAACCATGAGTCAAGAGTTGCCAGACGAGCGCGGTCTCCGTATGGAGTACGTTCGCCTCTATGAGACTCCGACTGCCTTTGCGGAGTTTAGACGGGAGTGGTTAGATGACTAAGGAACGTGTCCTCAAACTACCGGTTCTGGAAATTTTCGGCCCTACCTTTCAAGGTGAAGGTCGTGCTATTGGGCAGAAAACCATGTTTGTCCGCACTGCAGGTTGCGACTACCACTGCGACTGGTGCGACTCTGCCTTTACTTGGGATGGTTCTGAAAAACCTACTCGTATGACAGCTGATGAAGTCATTGCTGAATTAGACAAGCTAGGAAGCTACGACTACGTCACCTTGTCTGGCGGAAATCCTGCTATCCTAGCAGCCAACATGGCCGAACTCGTCACCAAGCTCAAAGAACGCGGTGTCACTCTAGCCGTTGAGACTCAAGGTTCTCGCTGGCAAAATTGGTTAAAAGATATTGACCAGGTCACTCTGAGTCCCAAACCTCCTTCATCCAAGATGGAAGTCAACTTCGAGACCTTGGACTTCATCGTTTCCCAATTGGACCCAGACAAGGTCACCTTTAAAATTCCTGTCTTTGATGATGCCGATTTGGCCTTTGCTAAAGGGATTCAAGAACGTTACCAACCAGATGTTCTTTTCTTATCAGCAGGAAATCCTGAGCCCAAGGCTACAGGAAATATCGTCCAAGACCAGCTAGATCGCCTCAAAGAACTCTGGGAACGCATCGCTGCTGACGATAGCTGGGGCAATGTCCGTGTCCTTCCTCAACTGCATACCCTCCTCTACGATAACCAACGCGGTGTTTAAAATTAGAAAGAAAAAATCATGTCACAACAAGAAGAAATGAAAAATCTAAGCCTCCTCGGCAACAAAGAAACCAACTACATTTTCGAGTATCAACCCGAAGTCCTCGAATCCTTTGACAATCGTCATGTGGAAAATGACTACTTCATCAAGTTCAACTGCCCCGAATTTACTTCCCTTTGCCCAATCACTGCTCAGCCAGACTTTGCGACGATTTATATTTCCTACATTCCTGACAAGCTCTGCGTCGAGTCAAAATCCCTCAAACTCTACCTCTTTAGCTACCGAAATCATGGAGATTTTCATGAAAACTGTATCAACACCATCGGGAAAGACTTAGTTAATCTGCTAGACCCTCGCTATTTGGAGGTATGGGGAAAATTCACTCCGCGCGGTGGTATTTCAATCGACCCCTATTACAACTACGGTAGACCTGGAACTAAGTATGAAGGCTTGGCAGAACAACGCCTCTTCCAACATGACCTCTACCCAGAGAAAATTGACAACCGCTAAACTCATACTCAATGAAAATCAAAGAGCAAACTAGGAAGCTAGCCGCAGGTTGCTCAAAGCACTGCTTTGAGGTTATAGATAGGACTGACGAAGTCAGCTCAAAATACTGTTTTGAGGTTGCAGATGGAAGCTGATGTGGTTTGAAGAGATTTTCGAAGAATATAATACGAAAAAGCCCTGTTCCTCAAACTGAGGAGCAAGGCTTTTTGAGTTTCAATTATTCTTCTGTTCCAAGGAAGTTTTTCGCAACAAGAGCTGCAAGAACGCCACCAACGATTGGGGCAAGGATGAAAATCCATACTTGTTGAAGGGCTGCGCCACCTACCAAGACAGCAGGCGCCAAGCTACGAGCTGGGTTTACTGAAAGGCCAGTAATGTCCAATCCAACAAGGATCATCGCCATCAAGGACAAACCGATTACCAAACCAGCGATTGCGCCATTACCCTTGCTTGCTGATGTTACAGTCATGATAACTAGGACAAACAAGAAAGTTGCGATGACTTCAAACAAGAATCCACCAAAGACAGTGACACCGTTTGCCAAGGCATTTTCACCAAGACTTGCAGTTGACATGCCTGAGTTAGACAAGAGGAAGAATACTGTAGCTGACGCAAGGAAAGCTCCAACTACTTGTCCAAGGATGTAGTTTACAAGCTCTGAAGATGACAAACGTTTGTTTACAAACATAGCGATCGAAACCGCTGGGTTCAAGTGAGCACCTGAAACAGTTCCGATTGAGAAAGCTGCAACCACAATTGCCAAACCAAAGGCAAAAGCAATTCCAAGGTGTCCAAGGCCATTAAGACCATTTCCAAAAACAACAGCTCCTGTTCCAATGAACACAAGCATAAATGTACCGATTAATTCAGCAACAAATTTTTTCATGATAAGTCTCCTTTTTTCAAACTATGTATTAGTCTATCAAAAGAAGGAAAGGGTTTCAAGAAAATTGACTGGAAAGTTTTTTGAAAATCATAAAATGACCAGCTAATCTCTAGTATTGAAAAGATTGAATAGCTTCTTTCAACTCATCTTGTAAAAGTTTATGACAGTCTAGTTGAAGGTAAATTTCCAGCAAACAAGATCTGAAATTGGAAAATTTATGGAAATCATTTGCTTCTTTCAGGGGAAATTCGACTGTTTGCAACCAAGCAGTGAGGAGAGACGGTTCGATTTTCCCTCGTAAAATTGGTTCATAAAATGCTCTGGCTAACCGCCAATCTTCATCATTTGTAAAACGAATCTCAACACGTTTAAAGATTTTCCCAATGATTTCAAATGCTTCGGCTATATTTGACTTTGGAAAGCTAGGATGACATATAACTTCCGTCAAGAGATCACCCCCATGCGCAAATGCGTGGATCCACCCAAACTGATGAGAGTAGCCCGTCGTCTCTTTTTCCTTTGTAAGATAGTGTAAGCCTTGATTTAGCATGGTAGCCCTGATAGGAGAAGGCAACTGCTGGTAATAAAGTGATTCCTTAGCACCATCACAGGACAGTAGATTGGCATAAATAAGTGCCCTAAAAGAACGTTTAAGAGCTGAAACTCCTCTACCATCAATCTCTTTGTATAGACCTTCATCAGAGGAGACTTCTTCTGCGATAAAATGAAACTGCTCAAGGGTAAACAACTCTTCTTGAATACCTCTAGCTAAACTCGTAAAAACAAGTTCGTCTCGAATTTCTGGAGAGGGATCTCCCAAGTGCTCAAGCAACCACTGGATTTCTTCTTGGCTATAGCTTGGTTTTTCTTCTATCACTTTTCTTTGTAATTTTTTACGCATCTCAAGTACCTATATATTTCTAGCAACTGTTCAAAAAACCAGCCCAAGATAACTTTCTGTCTTATTCTGTTTTCGATGGACGTTTTCCTGATGCAATCGCATCTGCTTCTGTCATCTCAACAACGTTAGCTTTATTAGTTTTTGGAGGCATTCTATCCTTACTATACCAATAAACTTCTGATTTTCCATGGTTTGCAACATAGACAATTCTATCTTGCTGTTGAGCTTTGGTTTCAGCTTCCCGTGCAATTCTTTTCTCTTCTTCTTTTTGAGAAATTAACGACTCAACTGCACCTATTCTATCAAGCAACTCTGTCTTTTTATCATTATTTTCAATCTGATTAACTATTTCTTTAGCAGACTTCACTTGATTCGCATCTTGGTTTTCTTCCAATTGTTTGACTAAGGTTTCACCTTTTTCTTGCAACTCCTTTGCAGCTTTTTCTTTAGCAATTCTCTCTTCTTCTGCTTTTTCTTTTGCTTTTTTCTCTTCTTCGATTCGTTTTGCCTCCTCTATGCTAGATGAAGTATCGGTTGTTGAATCTGCTTTAGCAGTAGATGCCGCAGTCTTCTTAGTTTCTGATTGAGAAGATGAAATTTTCTTTGTGACTGTCGGAGTTTGGAGAGAGACTACAGCAATACTGACAACGAAAAGTCCAATCATTAGATTTCTTTTTCGAATATCTGGCGCTTTCTTTACAAAATACCAAATACCAAACCCACTCAAAACAAGATAGAGAGTAGGCAAAGCAATCAATAAAATGATGCCCAAAAAGACTAGGCCTATTTTGATAAAGAGCATTCTTTGGGGATTTTGTTCCAGCCATTTTTTGATTCTATTCATATCATTCTCCTAGAAATCTGTCTAAGCCCTACTCCCCCAACTCAGCACTGTAGGCGATAATCTGGTCAACTGTATCAGACAAGAACTGGATGGTATCACGGAGTGGTTTGTCTGTTGAGATATCGGCTCCGATAATCATGGCTGACTCAAGCGGTGTCTTGCTGCCACCTGATTTGAGGAGATTGAGCCAGTCTCTAGCTCCAGTCTCAGAGTTTTTTAGATGGAGATAGCCAGCTGTCGAGATAACAAGTCCAGCTGAGTAGGTGTAGCTATACAAGCCCATGTAGTAGTGAGCTTGGCGCATCCAAGTCAGAGCCGCATCGTCATCAATCTCAATAGCATCTCCCCAGAAATCTGTCAAGACTTCCTTCATAATGCTGTTTAGTTTGCTTGCTCCAAAGGTCTCCCCTTCTTCAATCAATGTATAAACCTTGCGCTGGAAGGCTGCTTCCAAGAGATGGGTAATGAAATTATGGAAGTAGGTATCTGTCAAGCGGTGAGCAAGGGCAAAGCGTTTTTGACGCGGGTCATCAGATTGGTGCTCCAAGTAGTCACTAAGAAGCAATTCATTGAAGGTTGATGGCGCTTCGACATAGTAGGTCGACATATGAGCGTTAAAGTGACTTTGGTGATTATCTGAAAAGATGAATTGACCAGAATGACCAATTTCATGAATCAAGGTATAGACATCGCTCAAACGACCTGTCCAGCTCATGAGGACATAAGGGTGCACGCGATATGGATCCGCCGCATAACCGCCAGAATCCTTGCCACTATTAGCAGCAAAGTCTACCCAGCGCTCTTCTTGGTAACGGGCAATTTCTTGAGTGTATTCTTGACCCAATGGTGCGACTGACTTCATAACCAAATCATAGGCATCGTCAATAGTCACTTCAGGATTCAGGGCGCTATCCAAGTCCAATTTCCAGTCTGCAAATGTCATCTTTTCAAGACCATTGACCTTGGCAACATGCTTGAGGTATCTCTGGGCAACTGGTGCAAAGTCCTTCATGATGAGGTCAATCTGGCGGTCAAACATAGCACGGTCCACTTCTTGCTCAGCCAGAAGATAATCAAAAACTGAGTCGTAGCCCTTCATATCTGCCAATAGTTTTTCAGACTTGACTTGGGCTAAGTAGACTGCCGCAGCTGTATTTTGGTGCTTACGAAGTCCCTCTGAGAAGGAGCGGAAAGATTTCTCACGAACCTCCGCATCCTCGTGGTTTTGGTAGAAATTTTCATAGGTTACAAAGCTGTTTTTGTAGGTTTTGCCATGGGCTTCAAAGTCAGCCATTTCAAAATCCCCAGCACGCATCTTAGTATAAATGTCCTGTGGACTATAGAAAACTTCACCAAGATTGGTCAATGCCTTCTCCACATCAGCCCCAAGATAGTGGGCTTTTTTGATTTTAGCCTGACGAATGGCTGCCGTCAAGTGAGGCAATTCACCCAAACGATTCAAAACTTCTTCATCTGCCGCCACCAAAGCGTCGTCAAAGAAGGTCAAGGCTACACTAGCATCTGTCTCAAATTCCATCCCAGCTTGGGCGATATTGGCGAACTCTTCATTGCTATAGTCTGTCGTCTGAGGCATAAAGGCGTAATTGCCGATATGGCTCATCTGAATATAAATTTGTTCCAATACCGCAAAGGCCTTCTCAAAATCCTCAAAAGTATGAAGATTGCCCTTGTAGTCCCGGCTAAATTGGTTGATGTCTTCGCGAGCTTTCTCGATTGCACGCAAGAAATCCTCACGGTCTTGGTATAGGGCAGTTAGGTCCCAAAGTTCCTTTTCTGGAAATTCTGAACGGTGTTTTTGTTCCATTTTCTTCCTCTTATTTCTCTAATTCTACTAAAACACTAAGGGCTGATAAGGCGTAAAGTGGGGCTGTTTCCGCTCGCAAAATGCGAGGGCCAAGACCTGCCAAGACAGCTCCTTTAGCTTCAAAACTTTCGATTTCTGCAGGTGAGAGACCCCCTTCTGGACCAAAGATAAAGAGCAATTTACCTCCTTTTTCAAGACCTGCGACCGCTTGTAGGAGAGCAGCGGCTTCTCCTTCTTTAGCCGACTCTTCATAGGCTACGATGATAGAGTCAAACTGATCAAGCTGAGCTAGAAAGTCTGCTTTTTTCTCAAAAAGCTTGATACTTGGAACTAGATTACGCTTGCTTTGCTCTGCTGCTCCAAGAGCAATTTTTTCCAGTTTTTCAACCTTTTTACCCAACTTCTTGCCGTCCCACTTGGCGACCGACCAATCGGCAGGAAATGCCCAAATCTGACTAGCACCCAGTTCCGTCACTTTTTGAGTGATGAATTCTAGCTTATCTCCCTTGGGAAAGCCTGATGCGATGGTCACTTGAACTGGTAGTTCCACATTGTCAGCTAATTCTTGAACCAATTCAAACTGACGAGCTTCCACATTTAGCACACGCGCCAAGCGCTTAATCCCATCATCAAAGACCAAGGTCACTTCGTCATCTTCTTTCAGGCGCATGACCTGAAACATATGCTTGCTGGTTTCCTTGTCCTCAATAGTGACAGGAGAGATTGCACTGCCTTTGACAAAATACTGCTGCATGCTAGCCTCCAATCACACCTGAAATATCCTTGGTTTTCTTAAAGACACAGGCATTCCATTCCCCTTGAATCATGTGGGTTTCAAGGAAAAATCCAGCTGACTCAGCCGACTCGCGCACCATGTCCCACTTGTCCTTGATAATGCCACTCATGATGAGGTAGCCTTCGTCCTTGACCAAACGATAAGCATCCTCTGTCAGATGGATGAGAATATCCGCCAAGATATTAGCCACAATGACATCTGCTTCAATCTCCACACCCTTGAGCAAATCTCCAGCAGCAACATGGATGTTTTCCATGCCAGGGTTGAGCTCAATATTTTCCTGAGCCACACGAACTGCCACATCATCCAGGTCGTAAGCGAAAATTTCCTTAGCACCAAGTAGCGAGCTAGCAATAGAAAGGACACCTGAACCAGTCCCCACATCTAGCACCGTTTCGCCACCACGAAGAACCTGCTCCAAGGCAAAGAGGCTCATCTTGGTGGTTGGATGCGTCCCAGTCCCAAAGGCCATGCCTGGATCCAGTTTGATAATCTTTTCTCCAGCAGTCGCCTCATAGTCTGTCCAAGACGGCACGATGGTCAAATCATGAGTGATACGAGCTGGCTCATAGTATTTCTTCCAGTTGTCAGCCCAGTCTTCCTCAGCTAAGGCTGTTGTACCCATCTTGACATCTCCCAAATCCATAAAGTCTGTCAATTCTGCTAGGCGAGCCTGCAAGTCCGCCTCAACTACAGCTACATCAACCGTATCAGGATAGTAGGCGATCACTACGATTTCTTCTTGTTGCTCAACCTCTGGAAAAATCTCACCAAAGCGGTCCACATTTCCCACATAGTCCATGCTGTCTTCAATCGCAACACCTTGGGCACCTAACTCAATCAAGAGGTTGGAAACCAATTCCTCTCCCTCACGCTTAACCGTTACTTTTAACTCTTGCCATGTTTCCATTTTATTAGTACTCCTCATCATATTCTAATCCAAGTTCCTGAAATATGTAGAAACGTAATACCTCTTGACACAATGTACGAAGTTCATACATTTCATTGAAATCTGTCACTAGATTTTTATATTTTGATTTCTCATCTCCATGAATATAGTAGTTACGACTGTCATACAACTTTTTAACAATACTAGAAATGGAGGCCTCAGTAAGTTTATTCTTCCCTATTTTTCCAAGAACATTAGAAAATAAATCCAGTAATTTCTTTCTCAAGTCACTATCCTGTCTCTGATATTTCAACCTATTTCTAAAGACTTTTTTAAAACAATCATCAATATTTTTATTAATAAAATCAAAAACTCTTTGTTTATTTATATCTTCTTCTTTAGAAATATCAACTCGTTGTTCACCTCGAAAATTTCTAGCAAATACTTCTAAATTGCGAATAGAATCTATAAAACTATCTTCAAGATAAGGAGCACCATGCAAATTGGCTGTAAAACTTCGAACAATAAATTCTAATTGCTCACTTTTATCGAACCAATTATTTATAATAGCTTCAAAATTGTCGCCTAATTTATTAAGCGAAATTTTGTGTAGCTCATGCTTATCCCATTTAATGCTTTTTCTTGAATGTTGTACAAAATACTTCCCTTTAATTATAGGCCAGTTGTTATCCTGACGTTTTTTACATAGAAATTCAATGGTTAGAAAAGACAAAGGTTTTTTAGACAACATCTCAACTAATTGCTTAATTCTTCTTGAAGCCTCATAGCATTTCTGTAAAGAAACCTTTTCATTTTTAGAAGAGGATAAACGAATTTTATAAAATTGTTCTAAGCTTAATGCATCATATGAAAAAGTGTAGCCAGCCACATCTTCAAACTTTAAATTTTCTGATTTTATCAAAATTTCCGTAGATTGATAGTCAGAAATGTTGACAGCAATATTAAAATTTCGTTGTTTGAGATCACGTTTCGCACTTACAATTGATTTGCCAATCCAATCTTCTATATGATCAAAAGAGAATTGGTAATACTGGACTTTGGTATCTTCCAATTCGTCAATCAATTCAACTATCAACTCTTTGAAATTATTCTTATTTGGAAATAATTGATAATCAATATCAAAAATTTTAAAATTTTTGATTCTATACTTTCTTATTGGGAAACCTGGAATATTCTCTGTTCCAAATGGACTACCGTAAGATTCTAATATCAATAACTTTCCATGAGAATCAAATCCATAAATTTTATCTATAGGGTCCCCAAAATCAGTAATTATTTCGTCATCACTAGAAAATTCACCAAAAATTTCTAATATAATTTCGTTTGGTGAGTATGTCAAAATTCCACTATTTGCTTCATGATCAACTACTTTTGATTTATCCTCAGAAAAATAACCTTTGATTTCAAATTCTTTATCCCATGAATATGACTTATATGTTAATTTACTCATATCTTGTAGTTACTCTTCCTCCAAATAATCTCTCACCCTATCCTGCAACTGGGGCACAACATTATCTGAGCTAAGAAATTCCTCAATGCTCATCAGTCTATATCCCTGCCCTTCATCACCAAAGACAATCTTGTCAAACTGTTCCTGAGTCAACTTTCCCACTAGAAAGACGGATTCCTTCCCCTCAAAAAGCATACTTGGGTACACCTTACTCCAAAGCAGGCAATCTTCAATCAGATGAATTCCTAGTTCTTCGTAAACTTCACGCGCCGCGCACTCAAAAGGACTTTCATCACCTTCTCGTCCGCCACCTGGCAATTCCCACATATTGGGCCAAGGAATGCTTGCCTTATCATCACGCAAGATAGTTAAAATCCTATCCTCACAAAAGAGGGCAATTTTGCAACCTGTAAAATCAGAAATTTCTATTTCCATATCAGACTCCTTCGGATAATTCTTTCTCCAACTCTGCTAACCAGTTTTCATAATAATGATATATAATAACATGACAATATAAATCAATGATTTAGTCAAGATGGTTACCTGTTGCCTCTATATTTCATATCACTGAGCCATCTTTTTATTTCTCTGTTACAAACTTCAAAAATTTTATCTTTGAGGTCTTTATTATCTTTTTCGAAACATCCTTTCCATAAATTTTCATCTTCTACTTCGTAAACTAGGATATTTTGATCACTCAATTCTTTTTTAAATTCTGTGAGATAAGATGGTTTGTGAGAATGTAGACCAATATAACCTAAGTATGGATATAGTATAATTTCATCAAAATCAGTCACAGTTACAATAATACCATTTCGTAGTGGCTGGTGATTTGGATTAGCATTCTCCGAATAATCGTGTGGATAGAATAAAATGACACCAACTGTATTTTCTCTCTCTACAATGGCTCGTGCATCATCAACTCCTTGAGAAGGATCATAAAATTCCTCTGCAAAACGATAAGTTCTTCCATCATATATACCTTTCTTTCCTGGTTCAGATAATTGCAACAAGATATTTTTGAACTTTTCATCATCAATACCCAATTTTTTTAGATAATCTGAGAATTCTATATCAAAGTAGTAAAATTCCTCAGTTTGAGAGTCTATGTGATTAATTTTTAAAAAAGCAGTCTCATCTGAAAGTATCGTTGGTTTTGAAGCTATTTGCCGCAAAAATTCGCGAATATAGGATTTCTTATTATTAAACTCAGTCAGTGATTTAGTATGTCCATACCGACTTCGACTATCCTCGAGAGTAAAAGAGTAATCAAAAGATTGTGTCGTTAATTGATCTATTATTTTACGCAGTATAAACTTGATTTTTAAAGAATGCAAGTCATTATTATTAAAAAAACTATTCTCAAACTGTTCATATTCTTCTTTAGATAATTCCCCGACAAAATCTAGTAAGTCAATTAACTCCCAATAAAATTTCAATATCATCGGCTTATAAAGTTCATTTATACCTTTATAAAGAGTAGAATTCATAAACTTGTAAAGTTCAAATCCCTTGGAATAATAAGTTCTTCCCTCATATTTTCTACCATAATTTAACTCCCTATTATTCATTCTATTCACGAAATAGGAATCTAGAATAGTAATAAAATTATAACTTAGGGGTAGCCCTTTATTATTAATCCTGTGAATATAATCCAAAATACCTAAGTCAGGGACAACAATGATATTAGGTTCAGAAATATAATCTGATTTTTCCAATAAAGATATTGCAGTGGATATATCTGTAATTAGCAATGTCGAAACATTACAATCAAAGAATAACCTTTTATTTTTATCAATCATATCAATAATTGTAGCTGTGTTACATTTATCTAATTCATCTATAGAAAAAGTAATATTAAAGTATTCAGACATGTTTTTTAAAAGTCGTAGTAGCTGACGCTCTTTTAACTCCTCAGTAACAATACTTTTTAACTCCCGAGACAACTCTTCATTATCACTTGAAGAAATTTTCCCTCTTAATTGAAATCCCGATTTTATTATTCCTATATCAGCACTTAAATCAATAGATGACTCGGATGATACTTCTGAAGTAGTTGATTCTAAATACCTCTTTGTATTTGTTATTTCTAGATCAAAATATTGCAGTTGTTGGTGAGAAATAAGCAAGAATTCCTCTAATTTTATTAGCTCGCTCGCTTTTCTTTCAAAATATTCAACTTTTTGATACAGTTCGTCAATGTTTTTTCTAAAATTTAAAATATCTACTCTATTTTTTTGTGGCAGAAACCATTTACTGTTTTGGAATTTATGCTGTTTGTTTAAAAGATTAAACTGTTCAAATAAATTACTAGTTTGATTTGATAACTTGTTATATAAATTATAAATATTTGAAGTATTCTCGAAATTTTTCCCAATTTCTTGCAGTCTTCTATGTATTGTTGAAAAATTTTCTCTTATTTTATCCTGTTCTAACAAATCGTACTTTTTTTCTTTTTCCTCAGCATTATACTCTAAAGTCGGATAATACCTTCTATAATTATTAACAAAATCACAAATATCACGTTCAATATCCTCCATTCTTTTGGAAATAGCATTAGGAATTTGCATTAAAATTTCTCTATGAAAATCTTTATTACCACTGAAAAAAGACACATTCACTACAAGAATTTCTTTGTCATCTTTATCACAACTATACTTTTTATCAAATTCCAAAGAAATATTTTTCAGACTTGATTTTCCTGATCCTCTGTTACCACATAAGACAAAAAGCCCTTTCTCTTCTCTGTATATAGCCTGCAACTGCTCTACTATTTCTCGTTCTGTCGGCAATAATGAAAAATAGTCTCTAGCATCTCGGCTATAAGCACCAATATATTTTTTTCCCGCTGTCAAGATTTACCCCCCTTTACATTTACTCAAATCAAGCTTGTCTTCTTCCTAATACCTTGGATAAGGATAAAACTCTCCCTCTTCCAAGCCGACTTTTCCTTCTTCAAAGACTTCTTGGTTCCATTCCATGACGAATTCTTCTGCTTCTGGGTCTTCCAAAAAGTCCATGAGGGCATCTAGTCCAACCTCGGCAGTATCTTTAAGGAATAGCGCAAAATAAGCTAAAAATTCGCGAGAAAATCCTTTCTTCGGCAGATAAGGGATGACTGTCAAATAGTCTTCCTCATTGACGGTTGACTTAGCAGGATTGTAAAAGAGCACCGCTTCCTCAAATAGGATATCGTCTGACGACACCTCTCCGTCTTCATCCACCATCTCCACTCCTGTAGCATTTTGTGCTTCTAGCAAAAAACTCACTTCAACTGCGTGGTTGCGCTTGTCCCAGCTAATCTCATAGTCAAAGGGAAAGTTCTTGTCCAATTCTTCCTCTAAAATATCTAAAAATCCGTATGTTGCCATTTTGTCCTCTTTCTATGCGACTCTTAAATCGCCCCGATTACTCGGAATTATGCTAAAATAGATACTACCATCTTACCACATATACATCAGAAAATCCATGTTAGAAAGGACTGCTATGCCAGACAATCTCGCGCTTCGCATGCGCCCTAAAACCATCGACCAGGTCATCGGTCAAGAGCATCTGGTAGGACCTGGAAAAATTATCCGTCGTATGGTGGAAGCAAATCGCCTGTCCTCCATGATTCTCTACGGACCTCCGGGTATCGGAAAGACCAGTATCGCCTCTGCCATCGCTGGAACGACCAAGTATGCCTTTCGGACCTTCAATGCCACTGTTGATAGCAAAAAACGTCTCCAAGAAATCGCTGAAGAGGCTAAATTCTCTGGAGGATTAGTCCTGTTACTGGACGAGATTCACCGACTAGATAAAACCAAGCAAGATTTTCTACTTCCCCTCTTGGAAAGTGGTCTGGTCATCATGATTGGGGCTACGACTGAAAATCCTTTCTTTTCAGTCACTCCAGCCATTCGTAGCCGTGTTCAGATTTTTGAGTTAGAACCCTTGTCCAATCAAGATGTCAAAGGAGCGATTCAGATAGCTCTATCTGACCCTGAACGTGGCTTTGATTTCCCAGTTGAATTAGATGAGGATGCACTGGATTTCATCGCGACCTCTACAAATGGAGACCTGCGTTCTGCCTTTAACTCGCTGGATCTGGCTGTTCTCTCTACTCCCGAAAATGACAAGGGCATCCGCCATATCACACTGGATATCATGGAAAACAGCCTGCAGAGGAGTTACATTACCATGGATAAGGATGGGGACGGTCACTACGATGTCCTTTCAGCCCTGCAAAAGTCTATCCGTGGCTCGGATGTTGATGCCAGTCTCCACTACGCGGCCCGCTTGATTGAGGCTGGGGATCTGCCTAGTCTAGCTCGTCGCTTGACCGTCATCGCTTATGAAGATATCGGCTTAGCCAATCCTGAGGCCCAAATTCATACCGTAACTGCTCTAGATGCTGCACAAAAGATTGGTTTTCCCGAAGCCCGCATTCTCATTGCCAATGTCGTGATTGATTTGGCCCTTTCTCCAAAATCCAACTCAGCCTATGTAGCTATGAATAAGGCTCTTGCCGACCTCAAAACATCAGGGCACTTGCCTATTCCGCGACACCTGCGTGATGGGCACTACAGTGGAAGCAAGGAACTGGGGAATGCCCAAGACTATCTCTATCCACACAACTATCCTGGAAATTGGGTCAAGCAAGACTATCTACCAGAAAAAATTCGTAATCATCACTATTTCCAAGCAGAAGATACTGGTAAATATGAACGGGCTTTGGCTCAAAGAAAGGAAGCTATCGACCGTTTGCGAAAAATCTGAAATCCTTTTCAAAAAATTGCACTTTCCTCTTGATTTTTTTTGAAAAAGTGGTATTATATAAACATAGAAACGCTGTGGTGTACGACTTCACACTTAAGTGTTGACCGACTATTTTTTGTATTATTAGGGAAACAAAAGTCTTCTAACAGCATGTAGGCCGTCTCACACGGAAACAGCTTCAGTTAGAGCGAGTTGCCCACCTGCTTAATTGCGCGGGTTCAATACAAACCGTGAAGTTTCGGCACCAATACAGCTTTTTTCTTTGCCTCCTTAGCTCAGCTGGCAGAGCAGCGGACTCTTAATCCGTGGGTCACAGGTTCGATCCCTGTAGGGGGCATCTAAATACAACAGGAAAAAGCCTTGTAAATCAAGGCTTTTTTTGCTTGTCTATAACTGATTTACCCCATCATTTGTCCCACATTTTAAATCTATCTTTTCTTTTTGAATCAAATTACATCTTTACAAATAGTGTAAAGCCAGTTACTTTTGCTTTGATGCCATACAATATTTTCATGTAGAGAAGACAAATTTTATCTTCTCTTTTTATTTTCAAAATAATAAAAACTGATTTTCTTTTCATAAATCAGACTGAAACTTCCAAATTTTCCATTTAGTTTATTGATATTTCCTCTAAAAAGGTGTATAATATTTTTATTATTAAACTATACTATATAACAGGATGGTATTGAAATGAAATTTTCTAATCGTTTATCGCTATTCCTTGCAGGAGTTATTTTTGTCCTTTTAGCACTCTTTCTATTTACAGACCCAGTAGCTAATCTTGTTGCTTACAGCTGGTGGATTGCATTTGGTTTACTGGTTGCTTCTATAGCAGCTATTTTAGGCTATTTCTCTGTACCAAAAGTGCTTCGCTCACCAGCTCATCTTTTCCAAGGGATTGTTAATCTTCTCTTAGCTCTTTACCTCGTTGCCTATGGCTTTGTGACGCTGCCAGTTGTCATTCCAACTATTTTAGGAATTTGGTTAATTGTAGAAGCCATTATAGCTTTCTTTAAAGGCAATCGTCTGGGATTGATTTTCCCTATTATTGGCAACCATATCATGTGGATAGCGTTGCTTGCATTTTTACTAGGTCTAGTGATTTTGTTCAATCCAGTAGCTACAAGTGTCTTTGTCGTTTATGTCGTTGCCTTTGCATTTTTAATTGTTGGTTTCACCTATATCCTTGATGCCTTTCGTAAATAATCTAGCTGCCATTTTGGGCATATTAAAATAGCTGGGAAGTTACATTCTCAGCTTTTTCTGTTGCCTCCTTAGCTCAGTTGGTAGAGCAGTAGACTCTTAAGCTATGGGGCGCAGGTTCGAGCCCTGCAGGGGGCACATCTAAATCAACAGAAATAAGCCTTGAAACCAAGGCTTTTTTTAACGTCTAATAGCTTTTTGTAGAAAAGTATTTAAAAATAAAAGAGAAGAGAATCTCTCACTCTCTTCTCAGTATATCTTATTAAATTTAGTTTTTCTTAATCTAGCTGATTTTCCTTTGCAACGACAAATTCTTTAACCAGTCGATAGATAACAGCAAATACGGGGGTAAAGAATATCATTCCAAGTAGTCCGAAAAGATTCCCTCCGATACTAGCAGCCGCAAGCGTGAAAAGGGCTGGTAAGCCAATAGATTGACCCACAACTTTGGGATAGATAAGATTTCCCTCAATCAGTTGTATGATTTGATATAGAAGAAGAGAAAGTAAGGCTTGAGTAGGACTCACTGTGAAGATAAAAATCGCTCCCACAACACAAGCAATCATAGGCCCTACATAAGGAATGAACGATAGCACTCCTGCAAAGATACCTGTCATTACTCCATAGGGTATCCCAAACACGCTGTAACCAACCGCTATCATAACTCCTATGATAACTGCTTCAATCAGCTGACTCATCAAAAATTGGTCATAAGTCTCTAGTGCTACTTGTCCAATGTAAGTCAACTTTATCACCACCTTCTCTGGAAGAAAAACTTTTAGAAGTCGACTCGTCATCGCTGCCAAATGTTCCTTACTGGATAAAAATGAAAAGGTGAAGACTATAATCAAAAAGGCATTCATCAAACTTGAAAAAATATTGCCGATATTACTAGTCAGACCTGATAAAAAACCTATCAAAGCTTGGCTAATAGAACTAGATTGTCCCTGTATGCCTGATACGATAGTTGACAACATGTCTTTGGTTACAAATTCCGAGCTGCCTAGCAATTTCCCAAGTTGAGTAAGGACTGTTGAAAGGACTGTTCCCAGCTGACTAATAGTCTGGGCTAGGGTTGGCAGCACCAAAACCAAAAGAGCAATCACGATTAAGATAAGAGCTAGGAAAACAAGTACCATGGCAATCGGACGACGCAACTCTGCCTTTACCTTCAATTTAACTAAGTACTGTTCAATTTTTTTCATAGGAACATTAAGCACAAAAGCAATAACAGCACCTTAAATCAAGGTTGATATTACATCAAAGAGAGAGATTGCTCCTGATATAAAGCTCGATGCATTCAGAATTACAAGAGCAACCAGCCCTATAAAAAGGATTAACGGAGTATATTTTTTAACTAAGTTCATAAATTCTCCTTAATAAACATGTTTAGATACGACTATACTATTTGGTTTTTCAAACTCTCGATCAAGGTAGGCTTGGTAAGTTCCTGGAGCGATAAATCCTTTGGGTGAGAGGATATCGGTGCCAGCCTGACCGACTATGGTATCAGCCAAGAGCACACAGTTTGTAGATAAGACAAAGTAGGATTTAAACTTAGATTTGATAAATTTATAAAGTTCCCCATCTGTCTCGTGTCTGATTTTATAAGCGTAGGTGTAGTCTTCCTTACCATCACCTGTCATGATTTTATCTGCACTTGGCTCCCATGGAATTGTCAGTTGTTTCAATTCAGCCAACTTTTTCTGAACTGCTTTTTCCATTTCAGGCGTCAAATATATCCCATAACCAAAAAGCGTTTTTTGACTCTCACGTTTACATAGGTCAATGTACTTGTCACGATCACAGAAATATAAGACACCATCTCCTACCATGCCAAATAAGGTCTCAGAAGACGGATCATAGTTGCCATAAGAAATAACACGGCCTTGATAGCAGATATCCACATGACCAATTGCCGAAAACAGAGAGGTCTCAGCTGTATGAACAAAAATTTCAAGCTCCGCTGTCTTACCAGACTTCACCATTCCAAGATGGATATCCTCTCTCTCATCAGCATTTTCCTGCATGAATTTATTGATTTTTGCTAAAGTACTTGCAGGGATGAGAGCGGCTAGGACAATAGGTAAGCTCATTCTTACACGACGTTTGAGATGGTTTTTCCCAATTTCCTCCTCAAACAAGAAACCGTCACGGATATTGGACACACCATAAAGGAAAAAATAAGCCCCTAATACAAAGAGTTGAAAGACAGAATTTCCTGTAGAGGACAAAAGACTAGTCCCACCAAGAAAAACTAGTACGAGTCCATCTAGTAAGAAACGAAAACGAGGTCGAATTTTGTTTTTGCGGTAGAGAAGATAGGTGACAAGGTTGATACTAGCATGAAAAATCTGATAAATTCCAATCACAAGAGCCAAAATATAAATCGGCACATCCGTCGCAAGATTGGAGCCAAGCAAATATCCCAGCACTAACAATTTAACCAGTGCAACTCCCAAGGTGTCCGTTGACTGACTTTTTTTGAAAATACGTAATACTAAATCTAAGACCGTTGCTATCCAAGCTAAAAACAGAACCAGTTGAATAACCTTTACTGGCAACCAAGTCCCCGTGACCATCAAGATAAGACCTAGCAGAACAAACAAGAAACCCTGAGCAAGTAATTTCCTACCTGTCAGACCTAAAGATAGAATTTTTTCCATATAAAAACCTTTCAACAATAAAAATTAAACACTCCGATTAAACTGACTAGTAAATAGCCAACACTACAAACAGCCTGTGCCAGCAACATATGGTGACTAGAAATGACTGTAGTAATGTCACCATCTTGTCTTATGCACTTCTAAAATTTGTTATATTGATTAGAAACCAGAGCTTATAAAAACTAGCTAAACTCGAGAGATAGACACAATTGCGACGAAAAAATGTATAACCAATTCAACTTGTTAAGGTAAGAAAGCATTATTTCCAATCTATTAATTATTCATCTATTACCTATTATGACACAATATTCCCTATAGTTCAACTTTTTACTTGTTTTTATATTACACGGACTAAAAAGTTTTCAACAGTTGATTGCATTTGTTTTAATAAGTTTTAACCTTTCTTGGTTAGATAAAAAAAGAACCATACAGTTTAGAATCTGTATGGTTTTTGCCCCACTTTTGTCCCATTTTTAAATCATGACATTGAAAATACCTAAAAGTACCTTCCGAAAATCACTTAAATTTCAACTTTTTAATTACTTTCAAGATGATATAGTCTCCCAAATCCATGGGGGCATCTACATACAACAGGAAAAGCCTTGGAATCAAGGCTTTTTTGTGTAGTCTTAGCACTAAAAAACGATAGAAAAAACACCCCTTCTGAACTGCACCCCAAAAGTTAGACAGAAAAAACCTAACTTTTGTGGCGCAGTTCATTCGCGTCACATGAAGTTATTTAAGCATCTCCCTTTTTTTTATTACCATTTTCTGTTATAATAAATTGTACTTCTAAAATAGAAAGGTCTTAAGATGACAACTCTTATTAAACATAAACGTGTAGAATTTTCAGAACTTTTTTATGACCTAGTTTTTGTTTTTGCAATTTCAAAAGTAACTACTTTAATTGACCATCTTCATAACGGTATTTTGACTTGGAATTCTTTCCTTGATTTTTTCATTGCTACTTTGCTTCTCATCAATTCCTGGATGATTCAAACCGATTATACCAATCGCTATGGAAAGAACTCTTTATTTAACATAGTAATCATGTTTATCAAAATGGGAATTTTACTCTTTATAGCCAATATGATTGGACCTGATTGGCAACAATATTTTCATTATCTCTGTTGGGCTATTGGTACATTAACCCTTACCTTATTTTTTCAATATTTGGTTGAATTTTTTAGAAAATCAACCGATGATGTTAATCGGGAAAGTATCAAAGGTTTTCTATGGATAACAGCTCTAGGAAGTTTAGGAGTCTATCTAGCAGCTCTTCTTCCTATTTACGTTGGAGTCTCTGTCTTATTTGCTAGTATTCTGCTAACATTTATTATGCCAAGTATCTTGCTTAATAAAGATAAGCATTACCAGGTAAATCTCCCCCATTTAATCGAGCGCATCTCCCTTCTTGTCATTATTATGTTTGGAGAGATGATTACGGAGCTAGCTAACTTCTTTACAATCGAGAATTTCTCGATTTATTCGGTTCTTTATTTCATTATTATGATTTCTCTGTTCTTGTTTTATTTTGGTCAATTCGACCATGCTATTGATGAAAAATCTAATCAAAAGGGGCTATTTCTAATTTACAGTCACTATCCTATTTTCATTGGACTTCTTATGATGACCGTTTCGATGAGTTTTCTTCTGAATCCTGAAGCTAATCGTCTCTTTGCAACCAGCTTCTCTTATATCGGATTTGGCCTCTTCCAAGTTGCTGTCCTAGTAAATGGGCCCTGTAACAAACACTATCTTCGCTATTCGAAAAGTTACTACTGTGTCCAAGCGACACTCTATCTGGCTGCCTTGATTCTCTCTTTAATCTTTGCTTCTAATCCTATAATAGTAGTGAGTATTACAACCATTTTAGCTCTAGCTATAGCCATTCATTTTATTTATTTTTATATGACACAGAATAAAAAATATTCCAAATCTAACTGGGAGTTATTTTAATGAGTTTATAACATAAAAAAAGCTTTGGGAACCAAGGCTTTTTTTTCATTAATTTGTTTTTCCATTTTATTCTCCAATTTGATCTCGCACTGACATTTATTTATAACAAAACTATATATCTAGAATAGCATAATCATTAGGTATTATAGGTTTTCAAACAAAATACGAGTCATTCGTTTTTGCCCCACTTTTGCCCCATTTTTAAATCCTGACATTGAAAATACCTAAAAGTATTTCCCTAAAATCAGCTATATTTCAACATTTTTGTTTATTTTCAATATGAAAAGTTCTTACAAATCCATGCAGGGGGCATCTAAATACAACAGGAAAAGTCTTGAGTTCCAAGGCTTTTTTGCTTGTTCCGAACAAAAACATGACAAGATTTTAGGATATTCTGAGTCTAGTATAGAGGAAATTCTTTTCTTATAAAACAAAAAACGCTACATAGCGTTTTTTGTTATTCTTAGTTACTCGTCTAGTCGAATAAACATCATTGCGTTAAGCAAAGAGATGAGAGCGACTGTATTGACATTATTAGAATAGATCAGTCTCTTATTTTCAATAGGAGGAATAATAAAATTAGAAATAATGATGTCGTAAGGTGATTCTTTTAGAGCATCAAGTGATAACTCTAATTCACTCCAGACCTCCAGTTCAAAATTGTTGCTGCAATAGTAAGAAAGTGTCTCAGCTATTGATTTTGCATGATACTGATCAAAATTACTCATAACCAAAACCTTTAATTTAGGTTGATTTTGTAAAAGATTTAGCACCAAGTGTTTGCTATGGGTGATAAAAGTATAGGTCAAATGATTGACTTTCATTGAACTACGATCCATATCCAAAGCCTCTAGATAATGTTCAATCCCTTCCTTCACCTCTGAAACAAATCGAGGGAAAATATTTTGAAAGTTTTTGATTGTATTGCCTTTTTGATCAAATAGGATAAACTCTGTCGATAATTCCTGACGATGCAGATGTGCTGTATTATGCAGATGCCAAATCAGATTGTCCTTATTGTCTACTTGAAGATTATACTCTCTTGATACCTGATCTACTAGTTCTCCCAATAACTGATACGATTTTTTTACATAGCTGTCTGTTTTTGCATGGTTCAAGAATAATTCTTCATCTATGAAAAACATTTTTTGAAAATAGGATACAAATAATTGACCTATTACTTCTTTATTCAGAGAGATATGATATTCAGAGTCAAAGCTCGCTACAATCTCGTCAATTCCTTCTGCCTGCATAAACGATTCCAACAATTGATTGTTAAAAGAGTCTCTCTCAACTTCCATGAAATGAGCAAACTTTATGCGATATAAATTTGTAACCAGAAGTAATTTTAACATTCTATGAGTTGATAAATTCATCGGGAAAGAAGTTGCTTTATAGACTAATTCCAATAATTGAGACAAGGGTTCTTGAGAAAAATCTTCAAAGGGCCATTCAAGGAAATAATATTTCTCTGAAAAATACTGGGCAAAAAAGTAACGGATATCAATCTCATTTCCAGTGATTCGAACTGGATTGAGGCTTATTTCAAAACGATATTGTTTCTTAATAATTTTATTAATGTGACTGATGATACGATAAAGAGAGGAAGAACTGATATAAAACTCTTTGCAGAAACTATCAGTATCACATCCTTCATTAAAGAAGATAAATTCTAAAATTGAAAAGTGGGTTGAATGCTTAAAAAAATGATGATAGACCATCTCAATATCACTATCATCGGTATTAATGATACGGATGCCGTTTGTCGAGGAATGAAATAGCAAGTCAGGAAAAGAAGATCTGACTTGAGACAAGTCATCTTTTACAGAACGTTCTGTACAGTGCAATAATTCTGCTAGCTCTGAAATATGAAACCAGCGTTTGTTTTCAAATAGTAATTCTAATAATTCTAATTGTCTGTGACTTTTTTTCGATAATAAATCTCTCATGAACAGCTTTTCTCTCTTTGTAATAAACTAAACGATTGCCTATCAATCTTCATGCAATTATACCATATAGAGTGCATTTATCCTCTTACAACGACTTTTGCTTGTCATCAAAAGACTAGTCTAATCCCTTAGAAACCCAGTAGCATCAAGATTTTCTTATTTATTTGTACCTGTGGTGTGTTTTTATAATACGTAGTTTGAGACAAATTATTACCCTTCCATATTTAAATATTATATAATTAATTCAATCAAAGAAATTGGTTTTCTGAAATTGATTCTTTGATTTAGAAATAGAAAAGGAGGATACACTATGTTGTGGTCCATTATTGTAGGAGGTCTTATTGGTCTCATCGCAGGTGCAATCACTAAAAAAGGTGGTTCAATGGGATTGATTGCAAATATCTTTGCAGGTCTTATCGGTTCGTCTGTAGGGCAATCACTTCTAGGAAGCTGGGGACCTTCATTGGCTGGAATGGCTATTATTCCGTCAATCGTAGGTGCAGTGATTGTTGTTGCAGTCGTTTCATTTCTATTTGGTAAAAAATAAGCATTACCTAATAGAACATTAAAAGTGATAAGCCATAATTTTGAATACTTTAGACGGGTAAAATTATGGTTTAAAGCTTTTCATTTGAAAGGATTTAATATGTCAAAATCAAAGAAAATATTGTTACTTATTTTCTGTATTTTAATCTTGGCTATTTTCCTTCCTATTCTCATAGATTATCATCAGGTCAGTGATTTAGATATCCACTTATTCAGTTGGAGAGAACTCTACGCTGAATTTCTGATTGCTAGATATGTCTTTTGGGGGACACTTGTCCTATCTGTTTTAGTGTTAATTTCAATGTTAGTAATACTCTTCTATCCTAAACAGTATTTAGAGATTCAATTAGAGACTCAAGAAGATACATTAAAACTAAAAAATTCAGCTATCGAAGGCTTTGTTCGATGTTTGGTCATTGATCATCAGTTGATCAAAGAACCAACAGTCCATGTAAATAGCCGCAAAAATAAATGTTTCGTTTATGTTGAGGGCAAAATTCTTCCTTCGGACAACATCTCAAATCGATGTCTTGTCATCCAGAATGAAATAACTCATGGATTAAAGCAGTTCTTTGGTATTGAACGTGAGGTAAAACTTGAAGTTAAAGTGAAAGAATTTGAACCTCCAAAAACGACCAAAAAGACTGTTAGTCGTGTAAAGTAAGGAAGTAAAAAATGGAATGGTTTAAAAAATATCAGTATCCAATTATTGCAGGTCTAGTAGGTGTCATTCTCGCTTGCTTTATCTTATCCTTTGGCTTTTTCAAAACACTATTTGTACTAATTTGTGGAGCCCTAGGAGCATTTGCTGGATACTATGTTAAGGAAAAATATTTAAATAAATAAAGGAGTCTCGTATGTCAAACGTAGATAAAAATGTAGAAAAAAAAGATGTTGCTGTTGTTTCTCAAGATGTTAAAGGGGAACTCACTTATGAAGACAAAGTAATCCAAAAAATCATTGGTCTTTCACTTGAAAAAGTACCTGGACTTTTGGATGTGGATGGAGGATTCTTCTCTAATCTAACAGAAAAAATTATCAATACAGATAATGTCACTCATGGTGTCAATGTTGAAGTTGGGAAAGAGCAAGTTGCAGTTGACTTGAACATTGTTGTTGAGTACCAAAAGAATGTCCCTGCTTTGTACAAAGAAATCAAAGATGTTGTCGTATCACAAGTTACAAAAATGACTGATCTAGAAGTAGTTGAAGTCAATGTGAATGTTGTTGATATCAAAACGAAGGAACAGCATGAAGCAGATTCAGTTAGCCTCCAAGACCGAGTAACTGACGTGGCTTCTTCAACAGGAGAATTTGCTTCAGAACAATTTGAAAAAGTGAAATCTGGTATCGGTTCAGGTGTTGCTGCTGTTCAAGAAAAAGTAGGCGAAGGTGTTGAAGCCGTTAAAGGCGAAACAAAGGAAAATGCTCGCGTACACTAATTCATCTAATCAAAATCAATCAATTTAAAGGAGGCAGAATCATGTCAACAGAAGAAAAATTAAACCAAGCAAAAGGTTCCATTAAAGAAGGTGTCGGCAAAATGATCGGCGATGAAAAAATGGAAAAAGAAGGAACAGCTGAAAAAGTTGTTTCTAAAGTAAAAGAAGTTGCTGAAGATGCTAAAGACGCTGTCGAAGGCGCTATTGAAGGTGTGAAAAACATGCTTCACAAAGACGAAAAATAAGGCTAAACGTTAATTGACCTTTTCATTATAGTAGTCAAAAAGAGGACCGTAAATGTCCTCTTTTTTTGTAGATCGGATTCTAAACACGCTTCCCATTTTTCGTTAAAAGGAATTGTCAAAAGGAAAAGCCTTGATTTCAAGGCTTTTTTGCTTGTTTAAAATAATATCTCCCTTTTTAAAGAAAGAAAATTTAAAAGCTTGCACACTACTAGGCTGGCTTATTTATCCACCACCTGAGCCTCAAATTGGGCTGGCTGGGTGTCCACATTGGTAATGGTTATCGTGTAGGGCTTGTTATTGGTGGCATCAAACACTTTTTCACCTTGGTAACTCACAACAACTCCATCTTTTACTAAATAAATATCTGGTTGGTTGTTTGGAAGTTCTTCATCCTCCTCGTCCAAACCATGGCTTTTTATAATTTTTTGTCCCTCTACTTCATAGTAAACATCGCTGTTTCTCTCACTCCAAACACCAGAGCCAGTTAATTTAATTTTGCTTGAATCGTTTTTCTTCAAGATGAAGATTGAATAGTATTCCAAATCTTGTGTTCTGGGATTTACTCTTAAGTTGACGGATTGACCTGGTTGAAGAGTGTATTTGCCATAGTTCAAAACTGAAAGGACAAACCAGACTAGCAGCAAACTATACAAGACTCCTATAATCATTCGTGAGCGCCTACTTTTAAACAAACGTAAAAGTAACAGTAAAGAGACAATAAAGATCAATTCTGTAAACATTTTGTCCCTCCTTTCTCATCATCATTGACATCCTAAACAGAGTCTCGCATCCATTTCTCACTAGTAACATCAACCATACAAAGTCTGATACATCTTATCTAGAAAAGCTTTCAACTCTTTTCGAACAATCTTTAATAGGCGTTCTTCTTCGGCTTGAGAGATGTTCACACTTTCTTTTTTTCTGATTCCTAATATAAGAATAGTATCTACGTCTTAGGGTTAATTGATGATCTAAAATATAGTAGGCATTTATTTTTTCCTCATTTACCATTGTTTCAAATAAAACAGAGACTTCATCCCTGCCAGGATTCAACATTTTCAAATCAATGTCTCCTTTTATCCCTATGGAGTCAATTCCTCCATCCAAGCGAATGGCACCGTCGGGAGGAACGACATAGCCTGCTTTACGAATGTCAGACGCATATCTCCCTGAATCCGTTAAATGTTTTAAGACGGCTATAGTGTCCTTTTCTTCAAAGGAGGTCTTTAATTGGAACCGTTCTTGGTGGCTTTGATACTGAGAATAAAGAGTGATACCAACAACTAGGGCTAGTACAGAAGCGAGCAAGATTCGTATTTTTCTACATCTCGACATTTTTATTTCCTCTATCTAAGAAATCATATAAGTCTTGTTTCTAACTTTGAAAGATAACTTCTTTATCCTTGAAGATCCTTGGGACTCTAGTCCCCCGTGACTGTTATCTGCCCTTTTTCATGATGTATTTTCGTATAGGTACTTCAACTATTTGAACGATTTCAAATCCTGCTTTTTGGTAAAGCTGGTAAGCTGTTTGATTTGCCTCGTAGACATTTAGAGAGACAGTATCTATGTCTTCATTTTCAAAGGCCAAACTAACAAATTTCCTTAAAGCCTGGCTACCTAATCCTTGCCCCTGCTTCTGGGGGTTGATAAAAAATCTCCCGATATGAAGATTCCTGTCTTCTAGTCTGATTTTCTGGATAAGCCCTACAAACTCTTGTCCATCAAAGATTGAAAAGATTCCTTCCAAATCTTGCAGGATTTGAATTGTTAAGGGAAAAGGAATCATTGGTCCCATCCATTGTTCTTGAAAAGCTTGGCCAAGGGAGTTGGACCATTGGCATACGAGCTGAGCGTTTTCTGTACTCACATTTTCTTCAAAACGAATTGTCATCTATTTCCTCACCATCTTATCAATGTTTCTTTATTATACTACTTCTCCTATTTTTTACGAATAGATAAGTATGATTGATCTTTATTTTTTTCTTGTCGGGAGCATTCTCGCTTCTTTCTTAGGTTTGGTCATTGACCGTTTTCCTGAGCAATCCATTATTCGACCAGCTAGCCACTGCAATTCCTGTCAGACTCGCTTGCGTCCGCTAGATTTGATTCCTATCCTTTCGCAGGTCTTCAATCGCTTTCGCTGTCGCTACTGCAAGGCTCGCTATCCATTCTGGTATGCCCTCTTTGAACTCGGCTTAGGAATCCTCTTTCTAGCTTGGTCATGGGGCTGGATTTCCTTGGGTCAAGTCATCCTAATCACTGCTGGCTTGACCTTAGGCATCTACGACCTTCTCCATCAGGAGTATCCCTTACTGGTCTGGATGACTTTCCATCTAGTCCTAATGGCCTGCTCTGACTGGAATCTGGTTATGATTTTCTTCCTTGCCCTTGGAATCATAGCCCATTTTATCGATATCCGCATGGGAGCAGGGGATTTTCTCTTTCTGGCTTCTTGTGCGCTCGTCTTTAGTGTGACCGAATTACTCATCTTGATTCAGTTTGCTTCTGCGACAGGAATCCTAGCTTTTCTCCTGCAAAAGAAAAAGGAAAGACTTCCTTTTGTGCCTTTCCTCTTACTTGCTACGACTATAATAATTTTCTATCAGTTCTTATTAGTTTGTTGAATTGGGAACCCAAAGCTCAACTTCTGCATCCATGGGATTACCGTTTAAAAGTATTTCTAAGATAATTCCATCATTGTAAAGCGAGCTATATTCTCCCTCAAAAAAGTCATTCTCCAATTTATCAAACAAGAGTCTTGATTTATCACCACTGGCTGAGCTTACTAAATAATCTTTCTCTGGGACAAGAATGCTTTCGTAACCTTCCACAGCATTATTTGCCGCAACTCCTGCGTAGTATTGTATACCATCTTTATGAGGAACTATCAAAGCATAGCCTCTTTTATCTAGAGAATAGGGCATCAATTTTCCTAGCATTCCTTCTTTAAATAACTGAGTATAGAATGCCGTTTTCTCTTTAGAATAGTGATGTTCATGAACTGTAGTTCCTTCTATCAAAATACTCTTGCCAACTAAGGTAAACGATGGTTTAGTTTGATGTTTCATTATATGAACTCCTTTCTTTATGGTATAATCATAACAAAAGTAATATGACAACTATCTGTCATATTTAAGGAGAAAATTATGAAAATCGACCGTCAAATGGAGATTATTTCTCATTTAGTAAATAAACGAAAAACAACAGCTAAAGAATTATCAGAACTTTTTAAAGTCAGCACACGAACTATTATGAGAGATATTGATGATTTATCTCTTGCAGGCATTCCTCTCTATGTAATGAAAGGAAAAAATGGAGGCATTTTTCTTATGGAAGACTTCCAAACTGACAAACCTCCCCTGACCCAATCCGAACGGCTTTCGATCGAATCTGGTTTAAAAAGCCGTTATCAAGTATTGGAAGATGCCTCTACTTTCAATGCTATATTGAAATTAAATTCTACCAATACATACTCTGATTTCGAAATTGATTTATCTCTATCTCAAGGGAACTTGGAAATACGAACTTTGATTTTTAAGTTATTGGAAGCTATCAGAGGTAGAGTAAAAATAAAATTTTCCTATATTAATTCACAAGGACTGGTGAGTCAAAAAAATTGTGAGCCTTACCGTATTGTCTATAAGGACCGGAGTTGGTATATGGATGCCTACGATGCTGATAAAGCGCGTTTTTCTGTTTTTAAAGTTGCTAGAATTAGTGAACTTACTCTCTCCGATACTTTTTCAAAAAGACATTTTACACCACTTCCCTATGATGGTGGTGCTTGGATGAATGAAAACAAAGTACCTGTCATCCTGCATGTCCAGAAAATTGTTCTTGATCGATTTGTGGAACTCTTAGGCTATAATGCCATAAAACCTATTAATAGCGATATTTACGAGATTACTTATCCGTTAAACGACAATGATTGGGGATACAATACCTTGCTTGCTTTTGGAAAATACATCACTGTTATATCTCCTAAGCATTTCCTGAAACATTTCACCAACTATATAGATACCATTCATAAGCAATACCCAAACTAATATTCAACTGTCATTCATGAACTTATACCCTCAAAAGAAAAAGGAAAGACTTCCTTTCGTACCTTTCCTCTTACTCGCTGCTTGTGTGATTATTTTTGGTAAGCTACTGCTTGTTTGATAAAGTCCTGAATCGGCTCTCCTTGGTGGAGAGCTTTTACAATTTTTGAACCGACGATAACGCCATCTGACACCGCATTGAAGCGTTCTACATCGGCTTGACTAGACACACCAAATCCTGTCAAGACTGGGATGTCGGCTACTTGATGCAATTGTGCCAAGTGCTTGTCCAAGTCTGCACGGTAATTGCCTGACTTCCCTGTCACTCCATTGATGGCAACGGCATAGACAAAGCCTTCTGCTCCCTTGATCAACTCTTTTTGACGCTCAATTCCTGTTGTCAAACTAACTAGAGGTATCAAGGCAATGTCTGTGTCTGTCAAAAATGGCTCCACAAAATTGGCATGCTCATGAGGCAGATCTGGGATAATCAAGCCCTTAACCGCTGTATCTGCCAAATCTTTGACAAAGTTCTCCACACCGTACTGAAAGAGGGGGTTGAAGTAGGTCATGATGACCAGTGGAACCTCTGTTTGAATGGTTTTCAAGGTTTCCACCAAAGCCTGAGTAGACGTTCCGTTAGCTAGACTGCGCAAGCCTGCTTCTTCGATCACAGGTCCATCTGCTACGGGGTCTGAAAAGGGAATGCCCACTTCAATTGCAGAGACACCCAAATCTTCTAAAAAGTGGATTGTTTCAGCGAGACCATCCAGACCTTTCTCATGGTCTCCAGCCATGATATAAGGAACAAAAATTCCTTTTCCAGCTGCTTTGATAGCATTTAATTTTTCTGTTAGTGTCTTAAGCATGAGCTTCTCCCTTCTTTGCTGCATCTACTTCCAAGCGGTCTTTGACTTGAACTACATCCTTGTCCCCACGACCAGATAGGCAGACAATCATTGACTTGTCTGGACCAAGTTCTTTGGCCAATTTCACCGCGAAGGCAATGGCATGGCTAGATTCCAAGGCTGGGATAATCCCTTCCACGCGAGACAAGAGTTGGAATCCTTCCAAGGCTTCCTCGTCCGTCACAGGAACATAGATGGCACGTTTGATATCGTGGTAGTGAGAATGTTCTGGACCGATACCAGGATAGTCCAAACCTGCTGAGATAGAGAAAGCTTCAAGAATTTGACCATGGGCATCTTGGAGCACATCCATGAGGGAACCGTGAAGGACACCCGGACGCCCCTTGGTCAAGGTAGCTGCGTGGTGCTCTGTATCCACACCAAGTCCAGCTGCTTCAGCCCCATACATGGCTACAGACTCATCTTCTACAAATGGATGGAAGAGGCCGATAGCATTAGAACCACCACCAACACAGGCTACTAGGGCATCTGGTAAATCTTGACCTGTCAAATCACGGTACTGTTGTTTAGCTTCTCGACCGATGACACTTTGGAAGTCACGGACGATTTCTGGGAATGGATGAGGTCCCAAGGCAGAACCAAGGATATAGTGGGTATCGTCGATGTTAGCCACCCATGAACGAAGGGCTGCATTGACCGCATCTTTAAGCACGCGCGAACCATCTGTCACGGCCTCAACCTTTGCTCCCAAAAGCTCCATTCGGAACACATTAAGGGCTTGACGTTTGACATCTTCCTCACCCATGTAGATGGTACATTCCATGTTAAAGAGAGCCGCAGCTGTTGCAGTTGCCACACCGTGCTGACCAGCACCTGTTTCAGCGATAATTTTCTTTTTGCCCATGCGTTTAGCAAGCAAAACTTGTCCCAAGGCATTGTTAATCTTGTGGGCCCCTGTATGGTTAAGGTCTTCCCGTTTGAGGTAAATCTTAGCTCCGCCAATATGCTGGGTCAAATTTTTTGCGTAGTAAAGAGGAGTTTCACGTCCTACGTACTGGCGCAAAAGTTGGTTCAATTCCTCTTGGAAGCTTGGGTCTGCCTGACTTTCACGATAAGCTTTTTCCAACTCCAAAACTGCTGTCATCAATGTTTCTGGGACGAAACGTCCGCCAAATTTTCCGTAAAATCCATCTTTATTTGGTTCTTGATATGCCATGCTTTACCCTCTCTATAAATCTTCTAATCTTTTCATGATCTTTTTGTCCATCCGTCTCCACTCCGCTTGATACATCGACTGCATAGGGAGTAAAGTGTCGAATTGCTTTTGCTACATTGTCTTCCTTAAGCCCACCAGCGATAAAGAAAGGCTGAGCTAGTTCTGCCGTATCCAGTTGACCCCAGTCAAAGGTCTGGCCACTCCCTGCCACAGGGGCATCAAAGAGTAGATAATCTGCTTGAGAATTGGGGATATGCCCCTCTCCATCCACCTGCACGGCCTGAATACTGCTACAAGGCAAATCTTCAAACAACTCATCTGCCACCTGACCATGAACTTGAACCAAGTCCAAGCTAACTTTGTCAATTGCTTCTAGCAATTCTGCTCGACTTGGTGAAACAAATACACCAACCTTTTTAACATTAGCAGGAATGAGCTTTGCCAGCTCTGCGGTCTCTTCCAAGGTCACCTGCCTTTTACTAGGTGCAAAGACAAAACCAATGTAGTCTGCCCCTGCTGAAACAGCTGTCTCTACCGCTTCTTTGGTCGATAGGCCACAAATCTTAACCTTTGTCAATCTGCAACTCCTTGATTCTCTGGGCTACATCTTCTGCCTGCATGAGAGCTGTTCCCACCAAAATTCCGTTAAAGTATGGTGCTACTCGTTCCGCATCCTGCCCTGTGAAAATGGCAGATTCAGAAATGTAATAGCGACCTTCCTCAAAGTGCTGGGCCAAGTCTACACTGGTCTGCAAGTCGACTTCAAAGGTGGTCAAGTTGCGGTTATTAACCCCAATAATCTGGGCACCCAGTCTGTGGGCCACCTCTAGTTCAGCTAGATTGTGGGTCTCCACCAAGACTTCCAGACCAAGCTCTGTCGCGTAATCATACAGTTCCTTGAGGCGTTCTTCCGACAAGGCCGCAACGATGAGCAAGATAACTGTCGCGCCGGCATTGCGAGCACGGATGATTTGCTTTTCATCGATGATAAAGTCCTTGTTGAGCGTTGGAATGTTTACCTGACTGGAGATCTCACGTAAATAATCCAAATGCCCTTTAAAGAAAACTTCATCTGTCAAAACAGAAATCATTACTGCGCCGTTTGCTTCATAAGTCTGGGCCTGTTGCACAATATCTACATCGAGATTGATATCTCCCAGACTAGGGCTAGCTTTCTTGACCTCAGCGATGACCTGCAAACGGCCTTGATGTTGTTTTAAATAGTCAGCCAAGCGATAGGTCTGGCGCAAGGGCTGGATTTCCTCCAGCTTCATTTGCTCAACTTCACGCGCCTTCTGCTCCAAAATTCGTGCTAAAAATTCCTGACTCATTTTTGGTACTCCTGTAACAGTCTGAGTTTTTCAAGGGCCTTACCACTGGCAATCACTTGACGGGCCAAGGCAACTCCTTCCTTGATACTATCTACCTTACCATTAGCATAGAAACCAAGGCCAGCATTTAAAACTGTCGTTTCCAAGAATGGACTTGATTCGTTTTGAAGAACACTAAGCAAAATCTCTGCATTTTCCTGAGCATTCCCTCCACGAATATCTTCAATAGCGTAGCGCTCCATCCCCAAATCCTCTGGAGTAAAGCTTGACAAGGTAATTTCACCATTTTCAAGAAGAGCAATCTTGGTTGTTCCGTTCAAGCCAGCTTCATCCAGCCCTTCTGGTCCAGCAACTACGATAGCACGTTTGCGACCCATATTTTTCAAAACCTGAGCTGTACTTTCTAGCAGTTCTGGACGACTAATCCCAAGAAGCTGTGTTTCCAAGGCCATTGGATGAATCAGTGGACCAGTCAAGTTCATGATCGTTGGAATTCCTAGTTCCAAACGAGCTGGCATGATGTATTTCATAGCTGGATGCATATTTTTAGCAAAGAGAAAGACGATGCCAGTTTTATCAAAGACCTTACCTAGTTCAGCTGGTTTGAGGTCAAGATTGATGCCCAAGGCTTGAAGGACATCTGCAGAACCTGATTTAGAAGAAATCGAACGGTTTCCGTGCTTGGCCATGTGAACACCGCCACCAGCCAAGACAAAGGCTGCAGTTGTGGAAATGTTAAAGCTGAAAGACTTGTCTCCACCAGTACCACAGTTGTCCATGGCATCATGAATCTCAGTTGGAATATGTTGGGCATGCCCTCTCATGACTTGTGCAATAGCTGTGCGCTCTTCCGGTGTTTCCCCCTTCATCTTAAGGGCCAAGAGGAGAGAAGCAATCTGCGCTTCGGTTACACGCCCAGTTACGATGCGCTCAATGACATCCGTCATTTCCACACCTGATAAATTTTCAAATTTTGCTAGTTTTTCAATAATCTCTTTCATCCTAGTTTTCTCACTTTACAACATTCTCGATAAAATTCCGAATAGAAGACAAGCCATCTGGCGTTCCGATACTTTCTGGATGGTACTGGAAGCCATAAATCGGTAGACTTTTGTGTTGAATTCCCATAATGGCCTGGTCATCAGTCGAACGAGCTGTCACTTCAAAGCCTTCTGGCATTTCTTCAATCAAAATGCTGTGATAGCGCATGACTGGACGACCATCCTCAATGCCTTGATAGAGAACAGATGGCGCTTCAAAGCTGATATGGCTCTGTTTCCCATGCATGACTTTTGGAGCCAAACCTAGCTTCCCACCAAAGACTTCTGCGATGGCTTGGTGACCCAAACAAATCCCTAGAATCGGCTTCTTGCCGGCAAAGTCACGAATCATGTCTTCCATCTTTCCAGCATCAACTGGCCAACCGGGACCAGGAGAAAAGACCAGACCATCTGCTTTTTCAGCTTCTTCATACAGCTTGGGATCATCATTTCTCAAGACCTGCACTTCTGCAAAACTCCCAATGTACTGGGCCAAGTTATAGGTAAAAGAATCATAGTTGTCAATCAATAAAATCATGGTCTTAGTTCTCCAATTCTAGTCATAGATTTAGCCTTGTTAATGGTTTCTTGATATTCGTTTTGAGCAATAGAGTCATAGACAATCCCTGCCCCAGCCTGAACATAGGCTTTTTGATTTTTGAGAATCATAGTTCGGATGGCGATGGCGAAGTCCATATCACCCGTCGCAGACAAGTAGCCGATTGCTCCTGCATATACGCCCCGTTTTTCCGTTTCCAGTTCATAGATGCGTCTCATGGCCCGAATCTTTGGTGCTCCTGAAACTGTCCCAGCTGGAAGTGTAGCTTTCAAAGCATCCATGGCAGTGAGTTCGGGAAGCAAACGCCCTTTCACCACGCTGGTCAAATGCATGACATAGCGGAAGAGCTCCACTTCCATATACTTGGTGACTTGGACACTGGCTGTTTCAGAGATGCGACCAATATCGTTACGCCCCAAGTCTACCAACATCCGATGCTCTGCTGTTTCCTTCTCATCAGAAAGCAGGTCTGTCGCCAAGGCCTTGTCCTCTTCATCCGCTGTGCCTCTTGGTCGCGTACCTGCAATCGGATTGGTTGTCACGATACCGTTTTTGACAGAAACCAAACTTTCAGGACTGGCACCGATGATTTGATAATCCCCAAAATCATAGAAATAGAGGTAATTAGATGGATTGGTCACTCGAAGATTCCTATAGAAATCAAATGGATTTCCAGTAACTTCTGCTGAGAAACGCTGACTGAGCACACATTGGAACATATCCCCGTTACGAATCAAGTCACGAGCTGTTTCGACCATTTGCTCAAACTTCTGAGGAGCGATATGCGGTTTGAAGTCGAGCGGAGATAAATCCAAATCTTCAAATTCATTTGGAGCAGGGATGCGTAATTCCACAAGCACTTGGTTCAAGGATTCTTTCAAGTCTTCTTGACTGCGCTCGCTATAGAGAGCATCCTCTATGACATGAATTTTTTCCTTCTTGTGGTCAAAGACCATATAGCTCTCATAGACAAAGAAATGCATGTCTGGCGTCCCAATGGTATCCTCAGGGATTTGTCCAATTTCTTCATAAAGAGAAATCATATCGTACCCCACAAAGCCAATAGCTCCCCCACCAAAAGGTAGGTCTGAATGGTGCTGGCTCTTATGAGTCACTTCATAAAGGAAATCCAAAGGATCCCGATCAATCACTTGACCATTTTGATAAAGGACTCCATTTTCAAACTGAATCTCAAAAACTGGATTATAGGCTAGGATAGAAAAACGAGCGGTTTCCTTGTCTCTCGGAATACTCTCTAAGATAACCTTGTGTTGCCCCTTTAGACGCATATAAGCCAATATTGGTGATAAGACATCTCCATGAATGATTCGTTCCATTGTAATTTCCCTTTCAGTTCTAATTCTAGTCCGTGGCGACTGTATGAAAAATCCCCACGCAAAATAACTTGCGTGAGGACGAAATTCGCGGTGCCACCTCAATTATAGGATTTCTCCTATCTCTCATTCCTGTCTTAGAAAGATTCTGTAACAGGCTGTGCGATAAAGGGCACTCCCTTGAGAATTATGTTTTCTTCTCTCGTTTCAGATGGACCCAACCTTACAGTTTTCTCTGCTTGTTTCCAGCAACCACAAGCTCTCTGGGAGAGAAAAGACTGTAATTTTTCCATCTCTTATTTTTTAGCTTCTAGGTAGTCTGCAATCGCAGCTACGTCCTTGTCTCCACGCCCAGAGACATTGATGATGATAATCTCATCTTTACTTAGTTTCGGTGCACGTTTAACTGCTTCTGCGATCGCGTGCGAACTTTCAATCGCTGGGATAATCCCTTCTGTCTTACTAAGAAGGAGCAAGGCTTGAACCGCTTCTTCATCTGTCGCTGCCACATATTCTACGCGGCCAGAATCTTTAAAGTAGGCGTGTTCTGGACCAACCCCTGGATAGTCCAAACCAGCTGAGATAGAGTAAACTGGCGCCAGCTCTCCATCTTCCTTAAAGACTGCATAAGTCTTCATACCGTCGACAATTCCGACACTACCTTTTGTCATAGTGGCTGCGTGCTTGTCTGTGTCAAGTCCGTGACCAGCGGCTTCTACCCCAATCAATTTGACTTCTTCATCAGCTACATACTGTGAAAAAGCACCGATGGCATTGGAACCACCACCTACACAGGCAATGACGTAGTCTGGTAAACGGCCTTCTTTTTCTAAGATTTGACGACGAGATTCTTCACTGATGACCTTTTGGAATTCATGAACAATTGTAGGATAAGGATGAGGACCTACAGCAGATCCCAAAACGTAGAAGGCTTCAAGATCATTCATCCATGCTCCAAAGGCTGCATCAACCGCGTCCTTGAGAGTTCGAGTTCCCGTTTCAACCGCGTGAACAGTTGCTCCCATCATCTCCATGCGGAAAACATTGAGGCGTTGACGTTCCACATCTTCTGCCCCCATGTAGACATCACAGGCCATACCAAACTTGGCTGCAGCCGCTGCTGTCGCAACACCGTGTTGACCAGCTCCTGTTTCCGCGATCACTCGTTTTTTGCCCATACGTTTGGCAAGAAGGATTTGCCCTAAAACGTTGTTAAGCTTGTGAGAACCCAGATGGTTCAGGTCTTCGCGCTTGAGATAAATCTTAGCGCCACCTAAGTGATCTGTCAAACTTTCCGCAAAATAAAGCGGTGTTTCGCGACCTGAATAATCCTTCAAGTAATGGCGAAATTCTGCCAAAAATTCTGGATCATCCTTGTATTTGTCAAATGTCACTTCCAACTCATCCAACAAAGCCTGAATCGGCTCCGGTACAAAACTACCACCAAATTGTCCAAAATATCCTTTAGTTGTCATAAAATTTTCCTCTTTCAGTATTAATTTAAAGATATGAAAAAAGCCCACACACAGAATCTACTTCCGTGTGAGGGCGTTGGTAACGCGGTGCCACCTCAATTATAAAGGGACTATCCCCCCTTACATCTCTGCCTTGTCTAACAACAAGTTGCACTGTAAGGTGTGCGCACCGAATTTTCATTGTTTCAAATTCATTTTTAAAATCAGCCCACTTTCACTACTTCCAACCACCTGTTCACAATCACCACAGGCTCCCTGAAGATCAAACATAGTTACTTTTCTGATTTATTGAGAATATTATATGTTATTGTTCTATCTTTGTCAAGATTTTTTTATGATTTTTTTCCAGAACCGAGGATTTCTTCGGAAATTCTCACCAAAGTCTTAACGATATAGTCGACTTCATCATCGCTTAATTTTGTATGAAGAGGGAGCGTAATTTCATTTTCAAAGAAGGCATAGGCTCTTGGATAATCTGCCATATCGAAGCCAAGATTCTTATAGGCTGTCAAGAGAGGAAGTGGTTTGTAATGTACGTTACTTGCAATTCCTGCTTTAGCCAATTCTTGGATGATGAGGTTGCGTTCTTCTAAGCTTGCTCCTTCTACATGGGTGATGTAGAGGTGACGACAAGATTCGACAGTATCAGTCTTGTGTGCCAATGGGTGAATACGAGTACCCGCAAAACCACGATCATAGCGGTCCACGATGTCCTTACGACGTTGCAACAAACCAGGGTAACGATCCAATTGTACCAAACCTATCGAAGCCATGATATCCGTCATGTTGCACTTGTAGGCAGGGGTTACGATATCGTATTCCCATGAGCCCAGTTGCATCTTGGCAAGAGCATCTTTGGTTTGACCATGAAGGGAAAGGATTTGGAATTCCTTGTACATTTCTTCGTCGTCAATCGCTGGATTGGCTTTCCAAGTCGCACTTCCTCCCTCAGCTGTTGTAAAGTTCTTAACAGCATGGAAAGAGAAGGAAGTGAAGTCAGCGATAGAACCAGCTGGTTGTCCTTTGTAAGTAGATCCCAAAGCATGGGCACTATCAGAGACAATCACAATACGGTTAAAGGCCTTTTGCCACTTGCTAGCAGCTGTAAAGAGGTCACGTTTTTTCTCAACAACTTGGAACAAACGGTCATAGTTGCAAACAATCCCTGCAAGGTCTACTGGGATGATCACCTTAGTCTTTTCAGTGATGGCTTGCTCAAGAAGGTCATAGTCCATCTCAAATGTATCTGCTTGAATATCCACCATGACAGGTGTCGCTCCTACGTGTGTGATGACACTACATGAAGCTGTATAGGTCATGGCTGGAACGATGACTTCATCACCAGGGCCCACTTCCAAAACACGCAAAATCAACTCAAGAGCGGCTGTCGCAGAGTTGAGGCAGACAGTCTTAGATGTCTGTGTGTATTGGGACAAGCGACGCTCCAGTTCTTTTGTCTTCGGACCTGTTGTGATCCAACCAGAACGAAGGGTATCCGCTACTTCAGCAATTTCAGCTTCGGTAATATCGGGTGGTGAAAATGGAATATTGTAATTTGGCATTGATTTGCTCCTTTTATCTGTACTCATTTTCTCATGACTACTTTATTTTAGTACCTCAAACACGGTTTGAAACATGATTTTGATGTCTCCAAGGAAACTAAACTCTCGGAGATAGGCGAGGTTATAGCGCATCTTTTCAGGAAGGACGTGTTCGACATAGGCCTGTTCAACTGACAGACCTTTCTCCGTCATTTGACTGATGATCGTATCCTCATCCTTGTAGTTGATGCTGGCTGGAGAGGTGATTCCTGCTGGCAAGAGCAAGGTCGCCATCATTTCAGGACTATACTGCTCCGTGTAGCGTGGCACCTCAGGTCGTGTCCCAACAAAGGACATCTCGCCTTTAAGGACATTGACTAGCTGAGGTAGTTCGTCCAAACGCACACGGCGAATGAAATTTCCCACTTTGGTAATACGGCTATCGTTAGCAGAAGTCACTAGGCTTCCTTTTTTATCCGCATCCGTCACCATAGTACGGAACTTCCAAATCTTGAACGGACGGTTGTACTGGGTCACGCGCTCTTGCTTGTAAATGACAGGTCCCTTGCTATCCAACTTGATCCAAATACTCAAGATGAGAAAGATTGGGGAAGTCAAAATCAGTAAAACCAAGGCCAGAACCCAATCCAGGTAACGCTTGAAAATCAGCGAACCCTTCCTTTTAGAGACAAGCTGGTAGTAAGACTCAACCTCGCTTGATTGCATTTCCACGGGCAAGTCTTCCCATTTCAGCATGCTGTTTCTCCTTTGTTTTTATTATACTATTTGTCAACATTTTTCATTATACCACAAAATGGAAAAGGCGGTGCAAGAAATCTGTAATTTAGAGGAATTCTTCTTTAGGTAAGAGCCCCTGCCTGCAAACTATACATCTTGTGATAGGTTCCTCCCAAGGCCAAGAGTTCCTCATGGGTTCCACTCTCAATGATGCGTCCCTTGTCCAAAACATAAATGCAGTTGGCGTCCTGGATGGTCGAAAGGCGGTGGGCGATGGCAATGGTCGTCCGCCCCTGTCTCATCTTGGCTAGGGAATCTTGAACCAAACTTTCTGTTTCAGAGTCAATATTGGCTGTCGCTTCATCCAAAATCAAGATTTTAGGCTGACTAGCAACTGTTCTAGCAAAGGCAAGAAGCTGACGCTGGCCAGTAGAAAAGCTCGAACCACGCTCGGAAACGGGGGCATCATAACCCAGCGGAAGATCCTGAATAAAGGAATCTGCATCAACAAAGGCAGCCGCAGCCTGGACCTCTTCATCACTAATGTCTTGATACATGGCAATATTGGACTTGATGGTTCCATGATAGAGGAAGGGATCCTGTAAGACTAGACCGATGTTCTTTCTCAGCTCTTCCTGACTGTAGTTCCTGATATCCACACCACCCAAGAGAACGCGGCCTGACTGAAATTCATAAAAGCGCATGAGGACATTGATGATAGAGGATTTCCCTGAACCTGTATGCCCTACAAAGGCAATGGTTTCACCCTTCTTAACTGAAAAGGAAATATCATCCAGGATCGGATGTTTACCATCATATGAGAAACACACATGTTCAAAACGGATATTGCCTTCTTGGACTTTGGCTGGTCCATTTTCTTGAAGAGGCTCATAGGTCTTCTCGTCAATCAAGGCAAAGACACGGCCTGCAGACACCATGGACGTTTGAAGAGTTGAAAAGTTTTGCGTCACCTCAATCAAGGGATCAAAGAGACGGTTGATGTACTGGATAAAGGCATACATGGTTCCGGCCGTTATCCCAATAGAAAGACCACGGTAACCAAAGTAGGCCATCAAAACTGTGTAGCCTAGGAGTTTCAGCAAACTCATGGCAGGTCTTAAAAAGAGGGCATCCAAGGCTACAGAACGGTTGGCATAGACCAAGTGTTCTTGGTTAATCTCATCAAATTCTGCTTGCAGGCGCTTCTCTTGATTAAAGGCCTGGATAATCCTGATTCCCTCGATATTCTCTGCCAGCTTACTATTGATATCCGACAAGAGACTTCTGGTTTTTTCGATGATTTTCACTGATTTTTTCCGATAGAGATTGACCAAAAGGAAAATCAAGGGAAGAAAGAGCAAGACTAAAGCTGTCAAACGAAAATCCAGCATCAACATGGTATACAGGGTTGTCAGAAAGATGAAAACTGCTGAGATAAAGCTGGATAGAATCCCTGAAAACATATCACTGATGGTCTCGGTATCATTGGTCAAACGAGAGACGATGGAACCTGCTGGCGTCTTGTCAAAATAAGACATGCCCAGTTTCTCCATATTAGCAAAGGTATCGCGACGAATATCTCTGACAATACTGTAGGACACCCGCGCAAAGAGAAGATTTCCGACATACTGGACCAGAGTTTGTAGGATATAGAGGCCATAGTAGGCCAGCAAAACGGTCACGGCCAGTTGGTTAAGATTGCTGAGGTACTGGTCGATAAAGTGGGAAGCTACAAGGGGAATGACACTTTTAATTACCGTCGTCGCTAGGAGAAAACTGAGTGCCAAAAAGGTCAGGAGTCCATAGGGCTTGAGATAGGACGTCAAGCGCTTCAATACAGCCCATTGTTCTTTCTTATTCTGCATCTTCTTCTCCTTTCATTTCCAACTGCTGAGACTGGTAGGTTTGGGCATACCAGCCACCCAGGGCTAGCAAGTCATCGTGCGTGCCCCGTTCGATAATTTGACCATTTTGTAGAACCAAGATCAAATCTGCATGGACAACTGCACTGAGGCGATGAGCCGTGATAATGGTTGTCTTGTCTTTGCGAGTCTCCTTGAGATTGTCGATAATCGCATACTCTGTCTTGGCATCCACGGCGGACAAGGAATCATCCAGAATCAAGATATCAGGGTCTAAAATCATAGCCCGACTCATAGCCAGACGTTGCTTTTGACCACCTGATAGACTAACTCCTTTTTCACCAATCAGCGTGTCAAATCCCTGAGGCATGTCTACAATATCTTGGTAAACTTGAGCTAGCTTAGTCGCTTCCTCGACCGCCGAAAGGGACAAATTAGGATTTCCAAAGCGGATATTGTCTAAAATCGAAGTCGCAAAGAGAAACTGGTCCTGAGGAACATAGCCCATGAGACTACGAAGGTCCGTCAGACGATAGTCCCGAATATCGTAACCGTTTAGGTAAATGGCTCCCTTATCCACATCGTATTCACGCAAGAGGAGTTTGATCAAAGACGTTTTCCCAGAGCCTGTCTGCCCGACTAAGCCTAGGGTTTGTCCTTTTTCCAGACTAAAGTGAACATCCGTCAGTGTTTCCTCATTTTCAAAGGCAAAACTATCAATATCGTACTCCAAGCGTCCATTTTCAATACCATCCAGAGGAAACTCAGGGTCTTGTACAGGTGATTCCTGAGACAAAAGATTTTCAATCCGTTGGTAAGAAACCTTTCCTCGCTGAGTGATATTAAAGAGGAAGCCAATGGCCATAAGAGGCCAGACCAACATATCCAAATAGCTGATAAAAGTGACCAAATTCCCAACCGTTATCTGTCCTTCCTGAACCATCAAGGAACCGACCAAAAGGGTTAAGACATAGGATGAACCAACAAACAAGAGAACCATGGGGTCAAAGAGACTGTCGTATTTCATGGTTTGGAGGTTCTTTTGGAAGGTCAATTCATTGACCGCTTGAAAGGACTTCAACTCATCCGCCTGATAACCGAAAGACTTGGTCACCTTGATACCTGATACAGACTCCTGTACCTTGTTATTGAGTTCAGAAAAGGCAGCTTGTGACTCACCAAAGGCCTTGTGGGTCTTTCTCCCTAGACGACTGGTTGCATAAGCCATAAAAGGCAAAGGCAGAATGGCAACCAAGGTCATTTGCCATGAAATGCTAAAAAGCATGGTCAGCAAGGTCACCAGAGCCGTGATAGAGGCATCCACTGCTGACATGACTCCGCCACCTGCGAGACGAGTTAGGGCATTGATATCATTGGTGGCGTGTGCCATCAGGTCCCCAGTCCGATAGGTTTGATAAAAGGCTGGAGACATTTTTGTGAAATGCTCAAACAAGCGAGAGCGCATAATCTGTCCCAAACGGTAGGAAGTCCCAAGGATATACATACGCCAAACATAGCGCAGATAGTACATCCCAAAGGCCGCAAGAAGCAAGTAAAATAGGTCAAGAAGGAGGGCCTGCTGGGTTAATTGCCCTGATGTGATAGCATCAATGACTCGTCCCATAACCATAGGTGGAATGAGATTGAGAACGGAAACCAAAACCAGGGCCACAATCCCGACTAGATAACGGCGTTTTTCTAACTTGAAAAACCACCAAAGTTTTTGAATAATGGACATAACATCCCTTTCTGATTGCAAATAGAAACCTGAGGCCAAGACCCCAGGTTTTTCTTATTCATAGGTTACGACTGTGACCGCACCCTTGTCATACTCAGCGATAAAGATATTGGCTACATTGTCATGCCCTTGCTTGCTGAGGTTATCAAGCAACCACTCTTCGTTACGACCAATCGACTCCAAAACATCGACTTGTATCACACCGTCAGTCACAACTGGATACTTAGGATTTTCATCCCCCATTTGGACCACGATGAGTTGGCCATTTTGCTCCTGCACAGCGCATTTGACCTGTTTCATCTGGAAAATCCCTTGGCTACGAAGTTTGAGAGCAACTTCTGCTGCAGACAAACCAACTGAACGACAGGCTTCTGGGTCAATCTGCCCATTTTTGATAAGGAGAGTTGGTTTTCCATCAATCAAGCGTTTGACAAAACGAACATTGTTATTGAGCCACTTGAGGGTCAAGACCAAAATCGTCCACATCATCAAAATCACTGCGTACTGCAGAATGCTAATAGAACTATTGTAAATCACCCCACCGATAATACCACCGAGAACATAGTTCTGAATTTGGTCTGTCGCAGAGTTAGGCGCCAGATTTCCCTTTCCTGTCACATTGATAACAAAAACAAGCGAGAAAAGACCCAAGGCCAGTTTGATTAAAATTTCCATATAATTGAGTGTCATTTATTTACCTCCACCAATTCAATAGCGTCTGTTTGATGCAATTCTAATTTCTCTAAAAGATACTTGTCTGGTTGGCTCCCGTTCATGGCGCGGTAGAAATTTGGACCTACCTTGACAAGCGCTCCATCAGTGGCTGCAGAAGTATTGACATAAACTTCTGATTTATCCACTCCCAAGTCTTTGGAAACAACCTCTATGAAATGAAGTGAAGTTTGAAATTGGTTGTTAGAGGCTTGATTGGTCTGGTATTTTGAGATTGTCACCAAAAGCATGGCCACCAAGGTCAAGGCCAAAATCATGACCAATTCCCGAAACTTAGTCCCCTTTTTATCTCGATAGGCTTTAAAAGCAAAAAATCCTGTGATAGCTAGGAGCACAATCCCAAAGCCAATCATGATGCCATTTTGCTGACCAATTTGGCTGAGGACATAGTCATATGAGTAAAATTTCATTTATTTTCACTCCCTTTCATAAAATCATTCTTAATTATAAACGAAAGAGAGTGATTTTTCAAGCCATACGTTGGGGAAATGGACCTTTTTTTGGTATAATAAAATCTATAATCTGAATGAAAAAGGTAACTTTATGAAACTCATCTCATGGAATATTGATTCCCTCAATGCTGCCCTAACTAGTGACTCAACTCGTGCCAAATTGTCCCAAGAAGTACTACAAACCTTGGTCGCTGAAAATGCTGATATCATCGCTATCCAAGAAACCAAGCTTTCTGCCAAGGGTCCTACTAAAAAACACTTGGAAATTTTAGCTGAACTCTTTCCAAACTACGAAAACACGTGGCGTTCTTCTCAAGAACCTGCCCGCAAAGGCTATGCTGGAACCATGTTCCTTTATAAGAAAGAACTCACACCCACTGTCACTTTTCCAGAAATCGGTGCCCCTTCTACCATGGACTTAGAAGGTCGCATCATCACTCTAGAATTTGATGAATTTTTCGTGACCCAAGTTTACACTCCAAACGCTGGCGACGGCCTCAAACGTTTGGAAGAACGCCAAGTCTGGGATGTCAAATATGCGGAGTACTTGGCTGAACTAGACAAAGAAAAACCAGTCCTTGCAACTGGAGACTACAACGTAGCCCACAAGGAAATCGACCTTGCAAACCCTGCCAGCAACCGCCGTTCACCTGGATTTACAGACGAAGAACGTGCTGGCTTTACCAACCTCTTGGCAACTGGATTTACCGACACCTTCCGTCATCTTCACGGCGATGTCCCAGAACGTTACACTTGGTGGGCGCAACGCAACAAGACTTCTAAAATCAACAATACAGGCTGGAGAATCGACTACTGGCTCACTAGCAACCGCATGGTTGACAAGGTGACCAAGTCTGACATGATTGACTCGGGTGCGCGCCAAGACCACACACCCATTGTCATGGAGATTGATCTCTAAGGAGAAAGCTAATGGACTATCAAGCTGTCATTCCTGAATTTGTAGTATCTGACCTCGAAAAGTCACGCCACTTCTACTGCGACTTGCTGGGATTTTCTGTCGAATACGAGCGTCCAGAGGAGAAATTTCTCTTCCTCTCGCTTGAAGACTGCCAACTTATGCTAGAAGAAGGCAGCACAGAAGAATTAGCCCAACTAACCTATCCTTTCGGGCGCGGTGTCAATATTTCCTTTGGCATTGAAGATGTCCCTCAGCTCCTCCAAAAACTGCTGGAAGCTGACTATCCTATCCATCGTCCGCTGACCAAAAGAGAATTTCGAGTGGGAGATAGCTTTATTTACCCTCATGAATTTGCGATTTTGGATCCTGATGGTTATTTTTTAAGATTTAGTGAATAGAATAATAGAACCCTACAATACTGTATCTCGTTGTAGGTTTCTTTTTTGTTCGTTTTTTTCATTAAAACACTAACAAAATATTTGATTTCTAAAGCTATTTAGTGTAAAATAAAAACATTGGCAGTAGCCTGTTTAAAATTGAATATCATTTTACTTGTTTATGTCGTGAATTGGCACGACGTTTCTACAAGGTGCCGGAACACCTAACAATGAGTAAGTCTGCTGAGGGTATGTTTTTAGACATACCTATTTTGAGGGCTTGCTTATCTGTTAAGTAGGTCCTTTTTTCTAGCCCTTTTTGAGATGATAAAGGCGATAGAAAAACACAAAAGAGTTTAGACTTTAGGAGGTCTTATGAAATTATTAGAAGAGCGCATCCTTGAGGATGGCCATATCTTGGGTGACAACATCCTCAAGGTGGATTCCTTTTTAACCCACCAAGTTGACTTTAGCTTGATGCGAGAGATTGGTAAGGTATTTGCGGACAAATTCGCTTCTACTGGCATTACCAAGGTCGTAACCATTGAAGCGTCAGGCATTGCCCCAGCTGTTTTTACAGCTGAAGCCTTGAATGTTCCCATGATTTTCGCCAAGAAAGCTAAAAACATCACCATGAACGAAGGTATCTTAACTGCAGAAGTCTACTCCTTTACCAAGCAGGTGACCAGCACCGTTTCCATCGCTGGAAAATTCCTTTCACCAGAGGACAAGGTATTGATTATTGACGATTTCCTTGCCAATGGACAAGCTGCCAAAGGCTTGATCCAAATCATCGAACAAGCTGGGGCCAAAGTCGAAGCGATTGGTATCGTAATTGAAAAATCTTTCCAAGATGGTCGTGATTTGCTTGAAGAAGCAGGATATCCCGTCCTATCACTGGCCCGTTTGGATCGTTTCGAAAATGGTCAGGTCGTATTTAAGGAGGCAGATCTCTAATGCAAAAACAAGAAAAACATTCACAAGCAGCCGTTCTTGGCTTGCAACACTTATTAGCCATGTACTCAGGTTCTATCCTAGTTCCCATCATGATTGCGACAGCTCTTGGCTATTCAGCTGAGCAGTTGACCTACCTGATCTCCACAGATATCTTCATGTGTGGGGTGGCCACCTTCCTTCAACTCCAACTCAATAAATACTTTGGAATTGGACTACCAGTTGTTCTCGGAGTTGCCTTCCAGTCGGTTGCTCCTTTGATTATGATTGGGCAAAGCCACGGTAGCGGTGCTATGTTTGGTGCCCTTATCGTTTCTGGGATTTATGTGGTTCTGATTTCAGGAATTTTTTCAAAAGTAGCCAATCTCTTCCCATCCATCGTTACAGGATCTGTCATCACCACAATTGGTTTAACCTTGATTCCTGTTGCTATTGGAAATATGGGAAATAACGTCCCAGAACCAACTGGTCAAAGTCTCTTGCTTGCTACTATCACTGTTCTGATTATCCTCTTGATCAACATCTTTACCAAAGGATTTATCAAGTCTATCTCCATTTTGATTGGTCTCGTAGTTGGAACCGCCATTGCCGCTACCATGGGCTTGGTTGACTTCTCTCCTGTGGCTGCAGCACCGCTTGTCCATGTTCCTACTCCCCTCTACTTTGGTGTGCCAACCTTTGAAATCTCCTCGATTGTCATGATGTGTATCATTGCAACGGTGTCTATGGTTGAGTCCACTGGTGTTTACCTAGCCTTGTCTGATATCACCAATGACCCAATCGACAGCACGCGCCTTCGCAACGGTTACCGTGCAGAAGGTATGGCAGTACTTCTCGGAGGAATCTTTAACACCTTCCCTTACACAGGATTTTCACAAAACGTTGGTTTGGTTAAATTGTCAGGTATCAAAACCCGTCTGCCAATCTACTACGCAGCTGGTTTCCTAGTCCTCCTCGGACTCCTTCCTAAGTTTGGAGCCCTCGCTCAAATCATTCCAAGCCCTGTCCTCGGTGGTGCCATGCTAGTGATGTTTGGTTTTGTATCCCTTCAAGGTATGCAAATCCTCGCCCGCGTTGACTTTGCTAACAATGAGCACAACTTCCTTATCGCAGCTGTTTCAATCGCTGCAGGTGTCGGACTCAACAACAGTAATCTATTTGTCAGCATGCCAACAGCCTTCCAAATGTTCTTCTCAAACGGAATCGTCGTAGCCAGCCTACTTGCCATTGTTCTCAATGCAATATTAAATCATAAGAAGAAATAAGAAAAGAGGTACGAACCTCCAGATTGAAGAAAAGTTCATTTTGGACGATTTCTTCAATCTTTTTCTTTTACTAGAGAAAGCAAAAAGCTCTTAAAAATAGCATTACATCAGCATTCGTAAGAGTTTCTACTATATGGTAGCCAACCTTCAAAAGAGCAATTTTTTAATTACTTATAGGGTTTGTATACGTTCTGAGAGGTGTAAATCTCTTTTTTGTATATAGCTAATGAACAATTATAGTAAAAATAAATCTGCTAAAAATTCTTCTCTTAACATCTCTAAATTAAATACATTCGTAATGTGACTAAATGCTTCTGCTAGTGGTAAATGTGCTGTTTTCCATCCTTGACCATCAGTAACCCAAACAAATTCAACATCGTTATCTGAAGTAATAACAAATTGACTGAGTTCAGTAAACTCTCCAGCCACCGCTTTTAATTTACTTCCTCCTCCGCCATAGTAATTCGTTTCAATCAACCAAACCTTATGTTTTTCTCGGGAATAAACTGCAACATCAAATCTTCTCTCAGACTTATCAACAGGTACTTTAATCCCCCATTTATCCTTAATAAATTGGGCTGTAGCTTGTGCTTTCCATTCTAATTTTTGTTCCTGAGAAATTTTTGCTACATGTCTCTCTAAAATCCCCTCCATGGTTGTACCACTTCTATTTTTTCGAGCATTACTATCTAATCCTGATTCAACACCATAAACATAATCAACCAATGAACGATTTGCTTTTTTCTGCAAAAAATCTAATAATCCAGACTGTTTAACAAAATCAACATAATCTTTAATTCTATTTTTATCAATTTTAGAAAAATTCAAACTATCAAAACTCATATTATCGTTTTCATCTATTGTTAAAATATCTAAAACTTTATCACGACTTGCAATTAGACTAGGAATTGCTTTTAATAAATTAGGTTGTTTAGTGAATAAGTGTAGAGCTTCTGAATAAATATTATCTTTACCAATTAAGTAGTTTAATGTATGCAATTCTAGCTCATACCTCTTAGTCTCACGTTCAACTTTCTCCCAGTTTACATAATACTCGGGAGTACGATTGGTTACTGAAAGAGTATTTAAAAATTGTTTTAATCGGTCTTCATATGAAGAAGAAATATATTTTTGTAAGTTCATTACCGACACTCCTTACACCAAGATTGATTTCTAATATTATCATTCCCCATGTTACGGTATCCAAAATCATCAATTGACTTTTCTTCACCACAATGAGGACATTTTCTCGTTACCATACCATTGTTATAACTATCTGCATTAATTGTAACCTTTACCATTAATATATTCTCCTTTAACAATAATTTTTGTTATTATCCAATTCAATTCGGTCTTTCTCAATTTCATTTGTAAAGTACCATTTCTCTAATTCCTTCTTATGAATAAATAGAGCCCCATTATTAAATGCATTTGATTTGACCAATCTTTTTAATTCTTTTTCGTTACCAAATAAAACTTCTACATACCTGCCAAAGCAATGCACACGTCCTTTATAATTCTTAGAACCAATAATTTTAGGGTAGTTCAATTCTTCAATAACAGCAATATAGCTAATTATATTAATTAATTCCTGAAAATTATACTTTCCTATACTATCTAATTCAAGCAATACTACTTTTAGGGAGTTGACTCCTTTCTCTATAACTTCATAATTAAAGTTATTCATTTTTGCTTCTGATATTTTACTCAATTTTCCATCATATATAAAATAGTCTTTTAAAAAAATATTTATACTTGTTAAAGGATGTTTTGCTATAGTTTTCAAAAATATATAAATAATGTTCTTTACTAAACTGACTTCATTTTTTGTTTCTAAGCATTTTCTTATAATTTCTTGACAAATTGTTTCAAATTTTACATCTTCATTCCGATACTGAATTAAACAGTCATATGAGGTTCTCTTCAAACGACTTTTTGTATTCGATGCTGTGGCTTTAAACCCATAATATTTTAAAATAATACCTTGCGGAGTCTCTAAAAATTTTGATTTTGGTAGTTCCTTATTTTGAATAGCTTTTGTGAAGCCCTCTTCATCTAGTTTTTGAATTAAATCAATCCCAAATTCCTTGTATGTAGCATATTCACCTGTTTGAAGCATAAGATTCTCTCTCAATTCTTTGTTCTGCAATTTTTAAATATTCTTTTTCAGCATCGATACCTATAAATCTTCTACCTAATCGCTTCGCAACAACGCCCGTAGTGCCACTACCAACAAATGGATCTAAAATATAATCACCTTTTTTCGTAGAAGCTAAAATAATACGTTCTAATAGATACTCTGGCTTTTGTGTTGGATGCTTCCCAGCCCATTTCTCAGCTTTTTTCGTCAAAGCACCTGTCCAAACATCTTTCATTTGCTTACCATCATTTAGCTCTTTCATCAAATCATAATTGTAATAATGACGAGCTTTTTTATCATTTTTTCTTGCCCATAAAATAGTTTCAGTAGAATGAGTGAAATAACGACAGGATAAATTAGGTGCAGGGTTTGTTTTCTGCCAAGTAATGTTATTCAAAATTTTAAAACCTTCTTGCTCTAATGCCATTCCAACTGAGTAAATATTATGCAAACTTCCTGAAATCCAAATAGTCCCATTCGGCTTCAAAACTTCTTTTGCTAAACGAATCCATTTACGATTGAATTCGTGCTTTTCCTCAAAGGAAGAAATCTTATCCCAATCTCCTTTATCAACGGAAACAACTTGTCCCCCAGAATTAGATATCCCCCCGTTACTTAAAAAATATGGTGGGTCAGCAAAAATCATATCCATACTCTCGGGTTTCATTTTTGATAAAAATTTAAACGTATCTGCATGGACAAGAATCATCTTATTTTTATTGTAGTATGGTTTTGTCATCAGGACACCTCCATACTTATATTCGATATTTTTCATAATTTGTGACTATAATTTCAGAAATTTTCCCTCGACTGGAAGACTTCGCTCCATTGGTTCGTGTAGCTTCGACATAATGAATATTGAACTCTTGATACAATTCCTCCACTAAATGACTCGAGGAATTTGATAACATAACATAAGCGCCAGCATCACTTAACCTCTTAAAAGTATCTCTTAATCTAACCTGATCGTCATAAGAAAAACCTTCATGAGTATATGATGTGAAAGCACTTGTATCAGATAACGGAATATAAGGAGGATCGAAATAAATAAAATCTTCTTCCTGAACATCAAGAAGTGCATTCTCAAAATCTCCCATTCTTATTTCTATTAGATTATTGTTCAAATAAGTTGAAATAGTAGATATCAACTCTTCATCAACAATTTTCGGATTTTTATAACGACCGTATGGTACATTGAATTGATTTTTAGAATTCACTCGATATAGGCCATTAAAATCGACTCTCAGCATATATAGAATCCTGGCCGCTCTCTGTACGTCGGACATATTGTTTATTCTATCATCACGATCAGCTGAACGTAATTGGAGGTAATAATCCTTTGAATTATTCTCTTGATGATACCTCAATAAATCAATCAACTCTTGAGGATTATCCTTGATTTGTTGATAACAGTTGATCAATTCAGAATTATAATCATTGATAACAGCCCTTTTAGGAGCTAAATCAAAAAATAAAGCCCCCCCTCCGATGAAGGGTTCATAGTAATGATTATATGATTCAGGCATAAGATTTTTTATTGTAGGCAATAGTTGTCGTTTACCACCTGTCCATTTGGTGAATGGTTGTAAAATAACTTTTTTCTTTTGTTCAATATTCATACCTATTATTATACCACAGACATGTATCTATTAGTCCTATATTTTACCACTCTTTTTTATATTTCCTTCTAACCTATTTCATAAATTAAAATCATAAAAACGCATAATATCAGGCATTCAAAAACCTTGATATTATGCGTTTTATCAGGGAAAAATTTGCTAGATTTTCTCCTCAAATTGAATCATTACCCAGCCTCTTCTATTATCTTCTTTTACCCTTTTTTACAGGCATGAGCGTAATGTCTCTCAAGCTAAAGTAGGCTAGAGCCAGCATGGCTATTGTGACAAAGAATTCTGTCGGTAATTGGAAGATTTGCAAGATGGACAACATCAGCAAAATCAAGAGTGCAACAACTACAAAGACCAAGATAACGATGTTGACTGTTCCTTTGATACTTTGAGGTGTCGCAAATACATAGAGTAGTAATAAGAGTATCCCTATGATTAAATAGACCATCTTTATCTCTTTCTAGCTCTTATTCAGCTGATTTTTTCTTTTTGTTGGCTTTCTCGCGCTCTGCCTTGTTGAGGATTTGCTTACGCAAACGGATAGACTCAGGTGTTACTTCCATGTACTCATCGTCGTTCAAGAACTCAAGTGACTCTTCAAGTGTCAAGATACGAGGTGTCTTGATAACAGCTGTTTGGTCCTTAGTAGCTGAACGGACGTTGGTCATTTGTTTGGCCTTAGTGATGTTAACTGTCAAGTCGTTTTCACGAGAGTTTTCACCGATGATCATTCCTTCGTAAACCTCAGTACCTGGGTTGACAAAGATTGTACCACGCTCTTCGATAGACATGATTGAGTAAGTTGTAGCCTTACCAGCATCGATGGAAACAAGGGCACCACGGTGACGACCACCGATTTCACCTGGAATGAGTGGCAAGTATTGGTCAAAGGTATGGTTCATGATACCGTAACCACGAGTCATTGACAAGAACTCAGTTGAATATCCGATCAAACCACGCGCTGGAACAAGGAAGACCAAACGAGTTTGACCATTACCAGTTGAAATCATATCCAACATTTCACCCTTACGTTCAGAAAGGCTTTGGATAACAGATCCTTGGTATTCTTCTGGAGTATCGATTTGAACACGTTCAAATGGCTCACATTTAACACCATCAATCTCTTTTACGATAACTTCTGGACGAGACACTTGAAGCTCATAGCCCTCACGACGCATGGTTTCGATCAGGATTGACAAGTGCAATTCTCCACGACCTGAAACAGTCCATTTATCTGGTGAGTCCGTTGGGTCAACACGAAGGGAAACGTCTGTTTGCAATTCTGCCTGCAAGCGTTCTTCCACCTTACGAGAAGTCACCCATTTTCCTTCACGACCTGCAAATGGTGAGTTGTTGACCAAGAAGGTCATTTGAAGGGTTGGCTCATCGATGTGTAGGATTGGAAGAGCTTCAACTGCATCAGTCGGAGTGATAGTTTCACCGACAAAGATGTCTTCCATACCGGAAACAGCAATCAAGTCACCTGCTTTAGCTTCTTGGATTTCACGACGTTCCAAACCAAAGAAACCGAAAAGTTTTGTAACACGGAAGTTCTTGGTTGTACCATCTAGTTTAGAAAGGGTAACTTGATCTCCAACTTTCACACTACCACGGAAGACACGACCGATACCGATACGTCCTACGAAGTCATTGTAGTCCAAAAGTGACACTTGGAACTGCAAAGGCTCATCTGAGTTGTCTACTGGAGCTGGGATATGGTCGATAATGGTGTCAAAGATTGGCGCCATTGTTTTTTCTTGATCAGCTGGATCATCTGACAAGGAAGATGTTCCGTTAATCGCTGAAGCATAAACAACTGGGAAATCAAGCTGATCATCATCTGCACCAAGCTCAATGAAGAGCTCCAATACTTCGTCCACTACTTCTGCCGGACGAGCTGATGGTTTGTCGATTTTGTTGACAACCACGATTGGAACAAGGTCTTGTTCCAAGGCTTTTTTCAATACGAAACGAGTCTGTGGCATGGTTCCTTCGTAAGCATCCACGACCAAGACAACACCGTCAACCATCTTCATGATACGCTCAACTTCTCCACCGAAGTCCGCGTGTCCTGGTGTGTCCATGATATTGATACGAGTTCCATTGTAAGCAACAGCTGTATTCTTAGCAAGGATGGTAATTCCACGCTCTTTTTCGATATCGTTTGAGTCCATAGCACGCTCTGCCAATTCAGTACGTGCATCAAGAGTTTCAGATTGTTTCAATAATTCGTCAACGAGGGTTGTTTTACCGTGGTCAACGTGGGCGATAATCGCAATGTTACGGATATCTTCTCTTAATTTTGTCATGATTTCCTCTAATATTTTAAATTTTTATTTCTAACTGAACAATTATACCACAGTCTCATTCAAAAATCACAAGTCAGCTAAGTGTAAATGTTTTCACTCTGCTTTTCTAGTCAAGGCAACTCTTTTCAAAGTCAGAGACTTATGATAAGATAAGCTGGTATGCGTTTAGATAGATTATTAGCCCAAGAAAAGATCAGTCGCAAGGCTATGAAACAGGCACTTCTGAAAAAAGAAATCCTAGTAGACAATTGTCCAGCCAACTCCCTGGCTCAAAATGTCGATACTGGATTGCAGAAACTAGTTTTTCAAGGACGGCAGATTCAAGGATACAAGCACACCTACCTCATGCTTCATAAACCAGGTGGAGTGGTGACAGCCAGTCAGGATAAGGACCTACCAACCGTCATGGACCTCCTTCCACCTGACATCCGGTCTGACCAGCTCTATGCTGTCGGCAGATTAGACCGTGACACGACGGGACTGCTCCTTCTGACAGACAATGGACCTCTTGGCTTCCAACTCCTTCATCCCCAGTACCATGTCGATAAATCCTATCAAGTGGTGGTAAATGGACTGCTCACACCAGACCATATCCAGTCATTCAAAGAGGGGATTGTCTTTTTAGATGGGACCACTTGTAAACCTGCTCAGCTCGAAATTCTGTCCGCAAGCCCAACAGAGAGCCATGCCTCCATCACCATCTCAGAAGGAAAATTTCATCAGGTCAAAAAGATGTTTCTCTCAGTCGGTGTCAAGGTGGTCTCTCTCAAACGAGTTCAGTTCGGCGATTTTACGTTAGATTCAGAACTTGCAGAAGGGCAATACCGATTCTTAAACCAAGAAGAATTAGAGATGATTAAAAAATACTTAGAAAAAAGTGGATAAAAGAAAAAAAGCTTTAAATTTAAAGCTTTTTTGTTTATTGCTTATCTAAAAAATACTGCGACAGCTACAATTCTAAAAAATACTGCGACAGTTACAATCCAGTTAAGTACAGAAACCACAAGTCCTACGATATTGAGAATTTTTTCTGTTTTATAGTCTAGTCCAGATTCTTTTTGGTATGAAAAAGCCAAGACCAATCCTATGATCCCCAAAATCAGACCTACTATTGGAAATAGCAAACCAAGGACGATAGATAAGATACCTAAAATAAGTGAAGGTTTTTTCTTTTGTTGTGAATTCATATTATAAAATCTCCTTAAATTTATTATAAATGATGATACCTTAAGATACTAGCTTTATCACTCATTCGACAGTTTTTTAAAGAATCTTAGCTAGTCTTCACTTTCCCTTTCCAAGAATCCAACCCATAAGAAAGAATATAAATCTCAGAGAAATCTTGTTTTTTCAGATAAAGTGCTGCATTGGTCACTCGTTGTCCTCGTTGGTTTTCGGAACTTTGACAACTTTCAGAAATGGATTGTTATCGATTTAAACATAAAAATGGAGAAGACTAGGATTGCCCTCTCCAGATTTTGGCTTTTTCCCAACCCACTACAGTCGACAAAGAGCCAAAACATAAATGCCTGCGATTAGGTTATCATACAGCAAAATAATATAAATCAGTTTTACCGACTAAACCATATTCACACATAGAATTAAGCTTGTTAATAATGTAATTCTCCATGTCAGCAAGTGTTCCAAAAAGCTTTTCAATTTGGTCTTCAATTTTAGACTTTACTTTCTCAATAATATCTTTAACTATAAATTTATCTGTTTGGTCTAGAATTATTTCCGATACTATCTTACTTTTTTCTTCATATATTGTATTTATCATTTTTTCTCCTTACAATTAATCATTTCATTTACTTCATTTGCTAAAAACTCACCAAATCTTTTTAGAAAATCTTCCCTAAATTCATTATTTAACGAAATCTCCTCTTTAAGTTTAAGGTAGACATAAAAATATGGACAATTACTTTTTTCAAGCTCTAAGATAGATCTTATATTAGAGAGATCAGAAAGCGCAAGCACTTCTCCGTAACTATAAAGCATAGGTTCAGGAATCAATCCATTCTTTATTTTCTTAAATACTACAAAATAATCAGCTACCTTATCCTTATAGTAATATTGAATAAACTTATCCATACTTTCTTTTATATTTACTTCTTTCCCTAACACCGAACCTAAATATGCGAACATCACATGCATTGTTCTATTTTTATAATTTTGTGGATACTTTGCATCTATTTTTTTGTACCCTTCATCTTTTTTGCACTTTTCTATGTTTTGGTACTGTTCTTTTTTCTCTTTATCATAATTCTCTATCTCATCTTCGAATGCATTACTAAATAAATAGAAATCTTTATTGTTTTTAATTACCGAATAATAATTTTTTTTATTAGATAAAAATTCTTCCAGCATGTAGGATATCGTTTGCTCTTTTTCACAATAATTTTCAAAATAATATTTCTTTAAAATTGTTAGAAGCCAGTTATCATCCCATTGTATTAAAGAATCAAAATACTCACTTGTAGAATATGCTCTTTCAATGGCCAACCAAAGTCCTGATATATCATCCGGCAGAACATTATCCTCTATCTTTGATAGTTGTTCCGTTTTACTAAGGTGATCCTTAATAATTGTCTCAACACAGTTTTGTAAAATTGTATCTGTTTTCGAAACACGATGGTGATTTATTATATTTTTATATAAATACCATCTTTTCATAAAAAAATCTTCAATCGTGTTAATTGTTTTTGCATCGAAGACAACTTCTATCTTTTCAATTTCATTATATTTAACTTTATGAAATTTACAAGATGAAATTAGTCTATTATATTCTATTTTACCATTATCAATTCCTGAATTATGAATATCTCTATTCACATAGTCTAATCTATCTCCATCAATAGCCCCCGAAACTATTTTATGGATTGGCTCTAACGTATCTGATTCTTCAAAAATTAACATTGTTAACTCAAATACTACTATCTTAAACCATTTTTTTTCAAAACATAAGTATTTAAAAGCTTCATTTTCAGGAGATAAAAGCTGACTAATTAGTTGTTCAGTCATTTTTATTCCCATTTTTTCATGTAATTGAAAACTTTGACCACCATCATCATAATCTTTTATAATTTCTAAATACTGTTTTTCTCGTTCAGTTAATTTTTCCTCAGGTTTCTTTTTCAACAGTTGGTATATCTCATTCATCGAATGCTCAGTAATGTGACTAAACGGAGGATGACCTATATCATGGAGTAAGCCGCAAAGTCGCACAGCTTGAAAAATAATTATATATAGTAATTTATCATCTTTTTTAATATTTTGAGGAATACATCTGTTATAAAAAATATTTTCCAATTCATCCTCTTTTAAAAAATTTTTCAGTCTTTCCCCTTTATTTTTAAAGCTAGCATCTCCTAGAACTGCCTTGTAAGTTCCACTCTTTTCTTTTATTATTTTTTCGGAAATAAGGTTTTTAATTTTAGAAAATATACTTGATATCAAATCCTGTTCTGTGTTACAAATAGAATTATAAAAAATGTCACCACACAGTTTCATCGTTCCCACAGAATGCTCAAATCTTTTTGTTCTATTAGTCGGAAAAGTCAAGTATGCTGTGGAATTTTGCGAAACATGATGTAATCTATTGAATAGTTTTGTCGATATAACTTCTTTTTCAATATCACTCAATAAAATAGTGCCATGATTAGTATCTGCAATATATATTTGTCTTTCCTGCATACTCTCAACCTCTCTTTTCAATACATTTAAGTATCTTTATACTAGCAAAATTTATTAAAAAAATCATTTTTCTAATGTTTTAGATGCATATTTCTATCTATATTTACACAGTTGAAATATTATTGGTATAAATAGATACTCTACTTCATTTCTCAACACTAAGTTACAGAAACAGGACAGCTCAATTTAGTTCAACAGCCCTGTTTTTACATACTTAATTAACTCGTCTTGACCTTCCCGTTCCAAGAATCCAACCCATAAGAAAGGATATAAATCTCAGAGAAACCTTGTTTTTTCAGATAAAGTGCTGCATTGGTCACTCGTTGTCCGCGTTGGTTTTCGTAGAGAAGGACAGGTTTATCCTTACGAAGGGCTGCAAGGCTAGTCTTCAACTGATTTGAAGGAATATTGCGGGCTCCTAGAATATGTTTTCTGTGGAAATCTGCTGCATCACGGACATCGATCAACTGTCCTTTCCGAATCAAGGCTTCAAATTCTGCATTGTCTACAATCTTAGCCGCACGACGAATACGAAGGTAGTTATACCCCATCCAGGCCGCCATTGCCAGAACGATTCCCCAAACAATCCAAATTGTCATAAGTTCTTATCTCCATTTTTCTCTATGTAGTCTAATTCTATCTTGTGCTCTCTACGAAGAACAGCTTCCGCCTCTAGATAGTCTAGCTTGTCCATCAGACCTGCATCATAGATCCGAGAGAGTTCGAGCTTCATCAGTTCAATATCATACAAACGCTTCCCCATGTAAACAATAATGCCAAACTGTTTGAGAAATTGCTGCACATCATAGAATGTTTTCATAGCTTCCATTTTAGCAGATTCTAGACTTTTTTTCAATACTGGACCGGCTCTTTCCCCCTATTTTCTTCGTCTTCATTGCCCATTCTTCATCAAGTGTGGTACAATAAAAACATGAGAATTCAACAACTACACTATATTATCAAAATCGTCGAAACTGGCTCTATGAATGAAGCAGCCAAGCAACTCTTTATCACCCAACCCAGTCTCTCTAATGCTGTTCGAGACTTGGAAAATGAAATGGGCATTGAAATCTTTATCCGCAATCCCAAGGGCATTACCTTGACCCGTGATGGGATGGAGTTTCTCTCCTACGCTCGTCAAGTTGTCGAGCAAACTCAGCTTCTGGAGGAACGCTATAAAAATCCTGTCGCCCACCGCGAACTCTTTAGCGTTTCCTCTCAACACTATGCCTTTGTAGTCAATGCCTTTGTATCCCTACTTAAGAAAAGTGATATGGAAAAATACGAGCTTTTTCTTCGTGAAACTCGGACTTGGGAGATTATCGACGATGTCAAGAACTTCCGTAGTGAAGTCGGTGTCCTCTTCTTAAACAGCTACAACCGTGATGTTTTAACAAAAATGCTGGATGACAACCACCTCTTGGCCCACCATCTCTTTACAGCCCAGCCCCATATCTTCGTCAGCAAAACTAACCCTCTAGCAAAGAAAGATAAGGTTAAACTAGAAGACTTGGAGAACTTCCCTTACCTCAGCTATGACCAAGGGACTCACAACTCCTTCTACTTTTCAGAAGAAATTCTTTCACAAGAACACCACAAGAAATCCATTGTAGTCAGTGACCGTGCCACCCTCTTTAATCTCTTGATTGGTTTGGACGGATACACGATTGCAACAGGGATTTTGAATAGCAACCTCAACGGAGACAATATCGTTTCCATTCCACTAGACATTGACGACCCGATTGAACTGGTCTATATCCAGCATGAAAAAACCAGCCTATCTAAGATGGGCGAACGCTTTATCGAATACTTACTAGAAGAAGTTCAGTTTGATAGTTGATAAGCCGCCAGACATATTTTATAATATTTCTTAGAAAATAATGATTGGAGAATATCGTTGAAAAAGTTTATATTGGCAAGTGCTGTTGTCCTTTCAATGGCAGGATTGGCACAAGCACCTATCTACGCAGAGGAAAGCAATGCTAATCCTCCTGCTACCACCGAACAAAGCAACTCTAAGGAAGATAAGAAAGATCTTTCAATTAAAAATGAAGAAGAGGTTGCAACACTTCCAAAAGACAAGGTAAAAGAAGAAGCCCCTAAAAAAGAAGGATGGCAGGAAGAAAACAAACAGTGGCGTTTCTATGAAAACAATCAACCTGTCCTCAAATGGAAAAAAATTCAAGATAAGTGGTACTATTTTGACAACGATGGAAACCGACTCAGTGATACCATCTTTGATGGCTATGTTCTCAATAAAGACGGGGGCATGGTAGAAAATGGCTGGGTAGCTCTTGAGGGTAAATGGTACTATGTCAGTGAGTCTGAAAAAATCATCCAACAAAAATGGAAAAAAATCGGAGGAGTTTGGTACTACTTTGACAAAGATGGTGTCATGCTCAGTCAGACAATCGTTGATGGTTATCTCCTTACCAAAAGCGGGGCTATGGCGGAGAATGGCTGGGTAAAGATTGACCAAAATTGGTATTATGTCACACCATCTGGCAGAATCTCGCAAGACAAATGGGAGAAAGTCAATGGTTCATGGTATTATTTTGACAAAAACGGCGTAATGCTCAGCAAAACGACCGTTGGTGCTTACCTGCTCGGCAGTAGCGGGGTTATGGCGGAAAACTCCTGGGTGAAGATTGACCAAAATTGGTATTACGCTAATGAATATGGGAAATACAGCCAAGACAAATGGGAGAAAATAAAAGGAACTTGGTACGCCTTTGAACAAAATGGTGTCATGCTTTCCAATAAATGGAAAGGAAGCTACTACCTCAAATCTAGTGGAGCCATGGCTGAAAAAGAGTGGATCTTTGATAAGGCCTACAACAGTTGGTTCTATCTAAAAGCGGATGGAACCTATGCGGCTCGTGAATGGATCGGTGCCTACTATCTCAAGTCTGGTGGTTACATGGCCAAGAATGAGTGGATTTACGACGACTATTACAAGGCTCGTTACTATCTGGACGATAGTGGACATTATGTTTCAGGAACTTATAGGATAGACGGCAAGGAACACTTGTTCCAAAAATACGGTCAATGGATTTCTGAAGTTTCAGCTGAAGGTGGATTTGTAAAAGGCCAATATACCAAAACCATCTTCCTAGATCCTGGACATGGTGGCAGAGATTCTGGAGCTTTCTACTACAATGTAGCTGAAAAAGATCTCAACATGCAGATTTACCGTAAACTTCGTACTAAGTTAGAAGAACTAGGCTACAAGGTCCTCACTTCTCGTGATAGTGATATTGACGTTGATTTTGTTACCGAACGTTCTCGTATGGTTAATAAGACCAACTCTGATATTTTTATCAGTATTCACTTCAACGCTACTGGTAATACCTACTCAAAAGCGAGCGGTATTCAAACCTACTCCTATAGCGATGAACCTGATTATCCAAGTAAGATTAATAAATACTGGCACAATCACCCAGATCGTATGAGTGAAAGCAAACGCCTCGCTGCGGCCATCCACTCCTCTCTTCTAGCAGAAACAGGAGCTAAGGATGCTGGCCTGTTGGAGAGTAGCTATGCCGTACTACGCGAAACAGCCAAACCAGCCGTTCTCCTAGAACTTGGTTATATAGATAATTTCTCCGAAAATCAACGTATTCGTGATGATCGATACCAAGATAGACTAGTCGCAGGTATTGTGAAAGGCATCCAAAAATACTACGCTGGTAAATAAAAACAAAGTCTCGAGAAACTTCGAGACTTTTCTATTTGTCTTCTTTTTTATCTTTATCAGGAAAGAGGTAGCCAAGTCCTACACAAGCTAGCACACCGGCACCAATCACCAAACCACTTGAAATTGGCAAAAGATCCAAAATGGCATTTGCAATGATAAAGGCAATGATCAGGCACATGAGGCTAGCTTTGTAGTCTTTTTTCAAAAGATTTTCTAGAGTGAAATAGAGAAACAATCCTACCGGAATGAGTGACCAGAGATTGACATCCAAACTTGGCCATCCAACAGAGCCGAAATACAATACTAGCGCTGCTGCTACTAAAAATACGATTCCCAATAATTTTTTCATTTTTTGTCTCCATTTTCTTTTTTTGGTTCTTGAGTTGTCTGATACTGACCCCTCACGCCCTTTACAAAAATCATTATAGCAGAGGATTTTTTCAAGAACAAGCCTTTTTACCTATCTGGTCAATATCTCTGTCTAAGTGGTTGAATAGTAGTGATAAAAGAAAAAGAAGCTCATTTGAGCTTCTTGATTTTACCAAGTACAAGAACATTTCTGAACTAAGTGAATCTAAAGTTAGATTCTAAACTAGTTTTTCTTTTCCTTAGATTCTAGAGAGGATTTGATTGCTTCACGCTCAGCTTGTAGTTGAGATAAGTTCTTTTCTTCTTCCTCAACTTTACTAGTATCTGGTTTCACACGATAATAAACATCTTCTGGTTTCATTAACATCGCTTCATATTGTTGTCCAGAAAAAAGTCTCTCCTCAGCATGATTGCTTTTATCCGTAATCTTCCCATCATCACCAGGTTGCATAACAACACCACTTGGCACAGCTACTACTACAAATCCTCCAGCAACAGAATCTTTTACCCACGCACTGATAGAAGCCGTCTCAGGATTACGACTATCTTGACCTTTTGATACCTTTAATCCAACTACAGATTCGTACTTTTGATCATTTGTAAACCAAGTCGCATCTACTTCTCCAGAATCATTAATAATGTATTCATTACCAGATTGACTACGCCAAGTACCTTCTAAACTAGACAAGTCATTGCTCTTGATTGCTTCAATATCGAGTTTTGGAACAGCAGTTTCTTTCTTCAACTTGCTAACAAGTGCTTCTGCTTCCGTAATTTTGGTATCTAAAGCAGTCAGTTGATCCTTGAGTTTCTGAATTTCCTCTTGTTTATCCTTATCAGTCTCATCTGTTTTTCCTTGGCTTGTCGACGATTGACTTGTTGACTCTGTAGTTGAAACAGCAGACGATGCTTGATTTGACTCTTTCTTTCCAATCAAAGAATGCGAGAAAACACTTACTAGGATTATAGCAACTAAAATACCGAGGACTAACCCAATATAGATTTTAATGTTTCTAGTTCCTCTCGCAAACTTTTTAGTTGACTGCGCCTCTGCTAATTCTGATGCAGTCGGCTTGCGGCCATTCGCCTCCTCAAATTGTTTTACCCATTCTTTCTTATTCATAATTTTCTCCTTTTTGATTTATATTCAGCCAAGCTTACGATACTTCATTTGTTACTATCCAGGATATTTTATAATTTTTAGAAAATCTAAGCAAAAATTTCTAGAATAAATAACTACAAAAACATCTCTAGATTGGTATCAAAACAAGTATTTATTACAATACATTATATCACAAAATATTAACAACCGTTTGTAATTATATTTTAAATAAGCCGAAGATATGGATTTCAAACAGAACCCATCTCCATTAGAAAAAGCCTGTCCTGAGACAAGGCTTTTACATATATCTCTTTAAAATCTCCTATTTTCATAGAAATCTAAATAATATATTTATAAATCAATATTTTCACAAAACTATGTCATCACCTCACCATCTAATCTCAGTACATAAACCATTTTTTCTATAGCTTTTGTCTTAATCTTTATTTTTTCTCTTCAATCCAAGAAAAGCTCCTACTATAAACATGATTCCGGCAGCTAATAGTGTCTGGGCTCCGCTTGCTGTTCCGGTTTTTGGCAACTCATTAGGATTGTTACTAGTTGATTTACTATTGATGTTGGTATTTTTATTAGTTAAGTTCCCTTGTTCATTTAGATAAACGTTTTTGTTAATTTCAAAGTTTTTATTATTTTCATCAGAAACAATACTGTTGACATCATTAGTTGAATTAGATTGTGTTTTTTCTTTCTTTTTCGATACATCAAAAGTAGGTTTATTTTCCTCCTCCTTTTTCTCCTCTATTTTCTTGAATACAGGTTTTATAAAGGTATCTTTTGATAGATTAAGAACATAGCCGGCGTCTTTTTTCCCTTCGAAACCAGAAATTTCCCAGCCATCAAATTGATATCCTTTTTCTAATTCACCCTTATAGACAGGTAACATAAAATCTTCTTCCGACACTATCGTTGAACTCATTTCTTTTCCATTTTGAATGGTCACAGTTACTGTATGAGGTTTTAGTTCGCTTACCTCCCCCGTATCTTTGTTTAAAATGAATTCTTTTACGGTTGTATTTCTTGCAAAATCTTTTACAACAATCTTAATGTTTAGTGTCTTATCTGTTAGTTGTTTAATATCATCAAATGATTTGTATTCTTTTCCATTTACATAAATATGTTGTTCTTGAATCTCACCATCGAATCCATTATTTCTTTTATCATTGATGTTAAAGACTACAGATTTTCCATTAGCATATTCGATACTAGTATTTCCTTTTGGATCAATGTTTACTTCTGGTTTGACATTATCATATAAAAATTGATAATGTACTCCAACCGCTTTCGCATTCAAATCGCTATAGCCAGTTTGAAGATAAACATTTCCATCCATGTCTGTTACCTTATCTGGGAATCCGTTTGCTTTATAGTCTTTCATCCCCCAGTCCATGATGTCACCGTCTTTAACATTAAGCTTAATGTTAAAATCTCTAGTGTTATCAATGTGTAAATCTCCGTAGATTAAATAATTGTCTACAACCGATTCATTAACTCTCAACTCCCAGTTAAAACCACCCTTATCAGAAATCTTACCTCTTAAATAAAATTCTGGATTTCGTACATAAATTTTATTGGTTTTAGATGGATTAAAGTAGTTCTTGTCCATTGAAAGATTTACTGGTTTTGCATCAATAAATAACGTAGAGCCATCTTCTTTTATAGCTTCTACATTGGACTTATCCTCTCCTGTGTACTCTTTACCATCCTTACCAAATAATACAAGTTTAGAAGAATCTGTTACAAGATTGCCATCGTTATCGATTGCTTCCCCTTTATCATTCATTTTAAATGTAAACACTTGATACCTTACAATGTTAAAGCCGTCCAAAGCCGACATTAATACTGATTGAGTACTTCTTCCATCTTCAACATTTCTACTATCAGCATAAATTGTTGTTTCTGATAAAACTCTTAGATTAGGATTGGCCTTTTGGATTTTTGCTATATCTTCCTTGTTATAGACTCCATTCCCTTCTAACATATCCGTTTTTCCAGGATTATAGGTAGTCACTTTTAGTGCATAGCCTTTTCTTAGAATGATGTTATCCTTTAATAGATATTGTTGTTTTTCTGAATCAGCATAGATTTTACCAGATTCCATGTCCGTTAAATTGTTTGGTTTATTTTTTGAAAGATCTCCTTCTCCTAATTCTATTACATTCCCATAACTTGATGCATACGGATATTCTTCTTTAGTTTCCTTAATTTTTTCAGGCATTCTAATTTTAGTTTCAGCTTTTATCTGACCATCATCTTTAACAAAGAATCTCATATCTCCTGCAAAAGCTAATCCATCCACAATATCATTAATATTAGCGTATAAATCAAAGGTCATCGTTTTTGAATGGGAATCATACTTGGTCGTTTTGATTTCTATCGATTTATAATTATTGCCATAATATACCTTGGCATTTTTAGAAACATTACTGATCTTTCCAAGAATTTCAAAGTGTCCATCTTTAGATGGGTTTAGAATGCCATAAATTTTTGATTTGATTTCATCAAGTTTTTCAGTTTCATATTCTAAGGCACTACCATCGTCATATGCAATGATATTTCCCTTATCATCGTATTTATAATCGTATTCCTCTATTCTCTTACCAGTTTCACTTGTAAAGTCATCAACTTCTCTAAATTTCTTTTTAATGAGTTTCTTTAAATCTTTACTTTGAAAATCTCTAATTGTTGAAATGGCTTTATTGATAGTAAAGCTAGATTTTTCTTCGGTAGCCTCTTCATTTTCATGATGATGTTCTACCTCAGTTGTCTCTTTGTTTAGACTATCATATTTAACATTTTTTAAATTCTTAAATTTAGATTCAGGAATTTCTCCAAGCTTTTGGTATTTAGATGAATCTTGATCAGGATCTACTAGATAATAGGAAATCATCCCATTTTCATCAGCATGATCAGCAAATTTAATTCTATGAATCTTTGTGAAATTGCTAGAACCGTCTAATGCAATCACTTCAATGATTTTGCCTCTTAAATCTCCTGCACCTTTAATTTCATAAATGGTATTTCCGTCTTTGTCAAGTTTCCTATTTCTTCCTTGACCCTCACCTGCATAAGTTACTTCAAGATTTTTCTCAACCTCTCCATCTTCATTAACAAGAGCAGCTCCTGCATACCAAACTTCGTTGGCAATCTCATCAAATTTTTCAGGATGTTCTTTTTGATCCCTAGCAAATAAAGTCTCATTCTTGTATTGCTCTTTTACCTTGTGATAAGTATCCTTTGTGATCAGCTTAATTTTTTCAGGATTTGAAAAATCAATCGAAACAATCTTAGGGGCTGTGTTATCAATTTTTACAGGAATATAGGAAACCTGCCATGGGTAATCTTTAGTTAATCTATATTTAAATTTATAGAAATATTGACCTTCTGCAATCGGTTCAAATTGACCTCTTATCCTAGTAGCTGGATCTTGGTTATCCTTACTTTCTGGTGCATTTTCTTCTCTACCTCTAGGGTTATAAATGAGTCCATCCCATTTCAAGTCACCCCAAACTTTTAGCTTAGAAGATTTAATGCCCTTTGCATCATTTCTTTTAGAGTTTAAAATTCCTTTAATAAAGTGTTCTCTCGAGATGACTTTTAAGTCTCTTTGATTTTCTCCCTCTTTATTTGTATTTACTATTGAAATCACTCCTTCTTCTGCACTTCTTAATACAAGTGGAGAAGGTGTTAATCCTCTCTCAAGTTGAGCATCTTGAGGATTTCCATTTGAATCTAAAGGATAAATTTTAGCAATATTAGAACCACTTGATGACGGTGCGTTGATTCCTTCGTTATTGAAAGCAAATAATTCTGGATTTTGATCTAGGGATGTTCTATTTTTATCTTTTCTATTTTGTATAACTCCTGCTGGATTAAATTTATCTATACCATGTTCTCCACCAATCCCCTTATTTAAGGTACCTGGAATTTTTGGTTTACCATCATCATCATAACCTTCCATTGCTTTTGATTTTGATCCTTCTTCCCAGGCCCATTTATCAAGGATTGGTTCGTGGTTCCAATTTCCAGCAAATCCCATTAGAGGCATCGACAAAGAAGGTTGGAAGTTTATTTTCTTCCCGTTAGAGTTTAGAGCTTCCATTTCTTCCATTGACTCAAAATGAATAAATGATTCTACGAATTTATTTTTGTTTTTAGCCTCTCCAACATTTATAACCGCATTTAAATCAAAGCTAGAATTTGGGCCTATTGTGAAAGTATCATGCTCAAATGTGATATTTGCTCCTTTAATTTTTTCTGGGTGGATTTCTGGAACAATTTGCTTCCCATCTGGAGATTTTTCGTCTTTGTATGTTTCATCCAGTTTTAGTCTGTCAGTTAGAACATCTGTAGTTACCGCTGATGCTGAAACTTTAAAGGTTAAAGGTCTGTTGGATGTATTGTGAAGCTTAATTGTAAAGTATTTTTTATCTCCTTTTATTTCTTTAAGAGAAATAGAACCATAAGAGTTTACCAAACCTTTAGAATCCGTGTTTTTGAAAGTCGCGACGACTTCATTTCTCAAAGCATTGGCAACATTAATTAGCCCTGCTCCCTGTTGTCTAGGTGATGCAAAGTATTGACTTTTTTCTTTCCAAGAAGTCGCATCCATCATAGGGCGTGCAGTATTTTGTAGAGCTATTTTGGTAAGACTTGTAAGGTCTATCTTGTCATCTCCCTTAAGATTTTTCAATACAGGTCTTTCAAGCATTTCCTTTAACTTCGGTCTAATCAAAACAGTAGAAGCTGCTACGATTGGAGTCGCCATACTAGTTCCTGACATATAGCCATAAGTTGATTTACCATTAATGACATTGAGAGTAGATTTAATATTTTTACCTGGTGCTGAGACATCAGGTTTTAAAAGTAAATCTGTTCTCGGTCCCCAAGATGTAGACCCTGCTGGAACGATGATATCTTCTTTATACAGTTCTTTGTCTGTGTCAGATGCAAATTTAAAGTCAATCTCTTTTTCGTCACCTACATTCGGTTTATTAGAATTATAGCTTGCCATATCAATTGGATAGTATTGCTCCAATTTATCTTTAAAATCTTCTTTATTATTCCTTTTGACTTCAGTTTTTTTATCAGGATTAATCATATTCCATAGCTTTACACCATCATCTCCTGAAATTGAAAATACTTGACTTTTAGTCCCTTCATCCGCTTCATATCCCATTGCTGGAAGCTCTGTCCAATTATCTCTATTGTAGTAATTTACAGTATTTACAACCATAATGGCACGTGCACCCTTATCCGTTGCTCGTTTAAAAGCATCTTTTAAATCCTTGGTATAAATTCGATCCATTACTGCAATTTTGCCCTTAAGATCCAATCCTATCAAATCTTTGTCTTGACCTTTGCCTATATATACAAATTTTAATTTATTTGGAGCTTTTGATCCATCTTCATTTGTTATGATTTTATTCTTATCGAAAAAGGCACCTATATTTCTGTATTTAAAACTTTGTCCACCTATGTTAACTTTATCAAACTCAACTGTTTGATTTTTAGCAGAAGCAACTGCTATCGCATCTTCATGTGCTGCAGTTCGTGTTACATTTCCAGTGTCGGTCATTTTCAGATTATTATTTGCCACTAAATCCCAAGAAGAACTTGAAGCAGAAGTCGCATAGTTACCCGTAGCTACAACCATTGGAATGCCTGCTTTTCTTAATGCTCTAATGGCTTGCCAATATTTCTCACCTACAAGACCTGTTCCTGTAAAGCCAGATGATACCGAAACAACATCGACATTGTGTTTGATTGAATCTTCAATAGCATGAAACATTGTTTCATCCCCTGCGAACCCAGATCCTGCGTCAGAGTACATTTTATAAGAGAAAATTTGTGCATTAGGTGCAATTCCATCTATTCCGTTAAAGTTTTTGATATCTTTTTCAGTATCATTTCCCGCTAGAATCCCTGCAATATGCATCCCATGTGGATCAAAATAATCGGCACCATCATCAGTTTTTTCTACTGTAATTTTCCCACCATTATAATAATTAAACGCATGAGGGATTTTGTCACTCAACCAATAATTTTTATCAGTACCTTTTAAGTCTTCTTTTTTAAATCTCATTGAGTCTTTGGCATCATCATCGATTCTCATAGCCTTATGCCTATAATCTGTCCCGGTATCGATATTTGAAATGACCATACCTCTACCATCAAAATTTTTACCAAATGGAGCATTAATAGACTTTAGGTAATCGATAGCCTCTTCAACTCCAATTTCCTTTCTGGCATGATTCATCATTGGTAGGAGTTTTTGTGACCGTTCAACCGACGAAACACCTTCTATTTGTTTAATTTTATCCAAATTATCTGGAGTTGTTTCAATGGCGATGCCATTAAAAATCGTATTATAGGTATATAAAACTTTTGTATCCTTAAGATTTGATAGTTCCTTAATTACTTTTTCTCCAGATTCTTTATCTTTAAATTCAGCAATATAGACAAGTTTATCTTCTTTTTTCGGATTTTCTGTATCTTTATTTACAAATGAGTCCGCATCATCTCCTTTGGATTGATTGGAGTCTTCTTTGATACTTGCTCCTTCGTTACTAGTTTTTTTGTCTATCTCAGACTTTCTACTAACAACTTCTTTTTCCTCAATAACTGTTGTCTTCTTCTCCTCAGTATCCTTTGAAGTTTCTATAACATTATGAATATCTTCAGATTGTTCATTGTTTTCTGTTTCTTTATCTGCTACTACTTTTTCTTTATCAGAAATTCTTAAAGCATCTTCAGAACTAGGTGCATCTGCTAAAATTACCTCATTGGGGGCATATGCTGCTAAAATAACTGCAGCAGTAGTTAATGACAATACCGTACTTTTTTTCATTATAATTCCTTCATTTTTTATTTTAAACCCAATAGATAGAAAACTTTAACTTTGCTAGCCTTTGTTATAAAAAGTTTTATGACGTATTATCTAGTGGGATAGAGTAGTACATTTATATATAATTGTTAGCTCTCTGAAAAATAGTATATCAATTAAAAAAATTTAAGTCAAGAAAAATTAACACGCATTAATTTTTTTTTTAATGTACCTTAAAAATATAAACCCAAAACTTTCGTAGTTAATTGGGTACAATATAAACTCATTCCTACCATCAAAAATATTATCAATCAACTGGAATAATTACCAAAATCGCAAAAAGGGGTATGGATAGAATTCATGCCTTAATAAACATGCAAAAACAACCGCAATAATTTTCAACGGTTGTTTTTAACATATTTAATTTTTAACTCTCATCCTATTTTATATCTTAAGAACCCGCACTTTCGTAAGCGTCCAAGCCCCTGTCCCAGAGTTTTAAAGAAATAACAAAGAAAACAAGGGAAATCAGAATCAACCCACCAATGTTAAAGAGCCCGTCTTTATCCTGCAAGAAATAGCTGGCAGGATAGTAGGCCGTAAAGGCGAAAGGTACGATAAAGCTAATCAACCAACGAAGGAGCGAATTGTAAATCGAAATCGGATACTTGGCAAAGTCATTAAACATATAAAAAATGTAAATCATGGCTCCTGACTGCTTGGTCCAAAAAGCAATACTGGCAGTCGCGATTTTCAAGGAAGTATAGATCAAGGTCGCAAAAGGAATACAGACTAGAAAAATCAGGAATTTTGGAAGAGTCCAAGCAATGCTAGTCACAGTTGTCGCTAGCAAGATTCCACCGACCAAGAGTTCGCCAAAGGCATCAATCTGAAAAGTCTCAACTAGGATGTGAAAGAGAGGATTGATAGGACGCGTCAGATATTTGTCAAACTCCCCTTTTCGCACCAAGCGCTGACCTAGCGCCCAGAGATTGTCAAAAAAGAGATGGTCCAATCCCTTGGGAATTAAGGAAAAACCGTAGATAAAGGCTATTTCTTGAAAAGTCCAGCCTTCTAGAGATGGGATGTGTTGAAAGAGTACATTGAGAAACAAGAGACTCAAGCCTTGAGTCAGAAAGACTCCCAAGACACCAACCACAAAATCCACCTTGTATTCCATGATTTGCTTGATGTATTGTCTGATAAAAATCAGATGCATGCGTTGATATTTTTTCATACTAACCTCCCTGAATAGTGATGAATGACTGGACTCGTTTCCAAATCAACTGAGACAAGCCTACCATCACCAAGAGCCAGAAGACCTGTAGCAAAAGCGCCTGAAGAATCTGACTGGCATCGTATTTCCCAACGATAATCATGACTGGAGTATAAATCAAGGATGAAAAAGGCAAGAAGGAGAGAATATCTGAAACAATTTTTGGAAAGAAAGCTAAGGGAATCAAACTTCCAGACATAAAGGCCACTATAGAAGTCTTGAGTAGATTGGAACCCCATAGATTCTTAAACACAAAGGCTGAAAATCCAAAGCAGATATTAAAGAAAAAGTTAATCAGATAAGCGAGCGTTAAGCTAAAGAGATAAAGGACAGTTAACCCCAGCACTTCTACAATACCTTCCCCAGATAAGATTTTCATCAAGACAATAACACTTAAAAATGGCAGTCCAACAGAGATAAAAATCAACCACTTAGACCCAAGCTCAGTAAAGAGATAAGAGGCCGCAAAATGCACTGGTCGCAACAAACGCATGATAATGGAACCATCCTTAACCTCCTCCCCGATCATAAAGGAGCTATCCGACCTAGTCAAAAGATTGGTCACAAAACTCATGATGATGTAGAGGGTGATATCTGCCATACTGAATCCCTGAATCAAAGACTCTTGCGACGAATCAAAGACGGCCTTCCAGAGATAGAAAGCCACAAAAGCCCCCATGACATCGCCAATCCGATAGAGAATAAAGTTGACTCGATAGGTAATCAACTCCTGAACCCCTGCATTGATAAAGGGTTTATAACGTCTCCACAATTTGACCATCTTAGAGCTCCTTTCGGTAGAAGCGACGGATAATATCCTCAATATCCGTATCCACCATCTTCAAATCGCGGATCTCAAAATCAGACAAGGTTTGCTTGATAATATCAGCTGACTGGTAGCGGGAACTATCGAATTCAATATTAAGGCTATTTCCTTGTCTATCAATGGTCATATCAGGCAGGCCTTCATAGTGAGAAAGGAGATGACTTTGACCTGGTACCAGTTCAAAGAAGAGTGTCTTCATCTTACCAAAGGTTTCCTTGAGCTGGCTAACCGTTCCATCAAAAATCTCCTGCCCCTTATCAATCATGAAAATCCGATCACAGAGTTGCTCAATATCACTCAGATCGTGAGTGGTCAAGAGAATGGTGGTCTCTTCCTCCTGATTGATCTGGGTAATGGCCCGACGAATATTATCCTTGACCGAAACATCCAAACCAATAGTCGGCTCATCTAAAAAGAGAACCTTGGGATTGTGGAGCAAGGAAGCCGCAATATCCGCCCGCATCCGTTGACCCAGTGAAAGAGTCCGAACGGGATCCTTGATAAAGTCTTTCAAATCCAAGACCTCATTCAAAAAATCCATGCGCTTATGAAAGAGCGAGTCCGGCACATCGTATATCTCTTTCAAAACCGTGTAGGTCTCTTGCAGTGCCAAATCCCACCATAGCTGGGTGCGTTGCCCAAAGACAACCCCAATATCCTTGACATAGTCTTGGCGATTGTCCTGCGGAATCTTACCGTTAATCCGACAAAAACCAGATGTCGGTTTCAAAATCCCTGTCAGCATTTTAATGGTTGTTGACTTCCCAGCACCATTAGCCCCGATAAAACCTAAAATCTGCCCCTTGGGAACTTCAAAAGTCAAATCCTTGACCGCTTCAAAGGTCTGCTTTTCGGGATGAATAAAGGAGCGCAAAGCTCCCTTCAAACCAGGTTCCTTCACTGTCTTCACAAAATTTTTCTGAAGATGTTCCACTTCTATCATTGCCATAAATCTCTCCCTATAGCAAGGAATAGCTACGTTGTATTTTTGACTACAAATATCTAAATCCTTACTTTCTACACCTTCTCAATATTATTACAGAAGGCTTTATACCAACCTATTATAGTCCAATAAAAAATAGAATGCAAGCGTTTGCCTATGGATTATAAAATTGGAGAGTTCTCTCTTAAAATAATACCTTTAATCAAAAATTATGGGTTCATCGTTTCCTTAAAACACAAAAAAACTGCCCAAAAGGGCAGGCTACGAATTATAAAAAGCAAACTATTTTGACCTATATGATTCACTATTTAATCAAAGAACTAATCTTTCATAATTCTTTTCACAATCCCATTTCTATCAATTAGAAAACAATCTGGAAAGGTCATCTACTCCCAATTTTCATAATCAAAACTGGAATCAAAGTGATGAAGTAGTATTCCTATCAAATTCCCGTATGAACTAAGTAAAATCGTTTTTTCTGATATCATAGACATTCATTAGATGTCTATTAACTACAAATTTTTGACTGATAGATGTTACTAATTCATTTTCCTTTTGTAAACTGATTTTGTGAAATACAAATGTAGAGACTAAAACACAAGAATGAAACTAGAAAGCCAATACTATATTATTTTAGTTTTTTCAGAATATTATTGTACAAAAAATAGGTTGTGTCTGAAAGATTCTAGTGACTTCTGAGATTAGTCTAGCACCTTACTTTCTAAACTATAACAATGGTTTGTTTAAAATACTTTCTAATGTCACCCTTTCTTCCAGTTGAGAATCTCTCCATCTATCATAGGCTTCATCTTCGTAGAAAATGCTATCATATTTCCACTGCAAATATTCTTCAAGATGGTATTGTAAACTTGAATAATCAAAATTTTCTACTGAGATATCATCCCATTCATAGCCCCCTCCTAATAACTTCTCTGTTATTCTATTTTCAAATTCTGATATTTGTTCTTCGACTTCCCAATCCAAATCAAAACCATCTGGGTCATAAGTACAATCAACGTCTTCCTTTTCCAAAGTGCTGCTACTGTCTAAATAATCTTGGAGTAACTCAATTTTTTTCTGTCTAAAAACGCTATAGCAGTACATCTCTTTTAAAGAACCTTCTTGATAATCATCATCTGCTATACTTACCTCATAAATTATCTCACTTATTGCATCTACGATAGCATCTAGTTCTTCCGAGCCAAGATAAGGACTATTTACTAGTTTATCTAAAACACTTTTATCATCAAGAATACTCAGAAATACTCTTTTCATTGCTTTATTATCAGAAAAATAAATCTGACTAATAATATCACTCCACCCATTCAGATAAATATTTAAATTATTACGCCCATCATATATTCTCAGCAACTCCTCAAAATCAGTCTTAAATTTTGAAAATTGATTTAAATATATAATGGATAGGATTTTTTCGCCAATAAAATCATCTTTATCCTTAAAGTACTCCCAATCATCTAGTAGTTTACTAAAAAATATATTCTGCGACTCATTTAATTCACGCCATACATAACCATCGACCCCTTTACATAATTGGTGAAGGTAAATAGAGTTCTCAGTTATTTCTTCAGTTATTTTGGGATACTCTTTTAATTTATCATTTAAAAAATCAATTATGCTAGGATTAAAAAAGTCTACCATACTGTCATCATCAAAACTTTCTTTTTTAAAAGTAACCCATGAACCATCAAGCTTTTTTAACGATTTCTTAAAATCAAATATTGGATTAAGTTTCAAAGCATGCAGTGAGTTTATCAACCACTCTTCTTTGATAGGGAAGCTATCGAATCGTAATAAAGAAAATAACAAATATTTTTCTTCATCCTTCAGATTGTTAAATAAATTATTGTAAAGCTGATTAGGATGCTCAAGATTATATACTACATAATCATAAAAATTTTCGTTAGAATCCTTAAAATTATTTGCTATTAATTCTACTAACCTAGGAAAGTAATTTCGATGTTGTACAATTCTTGTCCAATCTCGTCCAATAAGATCGTTATATTTTTCTACAAGCTCTTTCTTGTCATCGTTTTCAAGATAGTGTGCTTTTCGTTTAAAAACTTTCCTAAAGATATGGGCTCTTTCTTCATCCGAGTACTTAGATAGATCAATAATAAATTTTCTTTCCTCTGAAAACTTTTCATTTATTAGTTTTTGAAACTCAGAATTCATTGATGTTGCATCTTGAACAATTTGAGTTCGAGAATTTAAACAGATAAAGAGATTATTAGTATAAGTTGATGCGGAATATAGTTTTCTTATATCTTGCAGTATCCTCTCTTCAACATCAAACTTATTACGTCCTAAGAAATCATCAAAAACTACAAAAAGATTCCTATCTTCGCTCCCCCTATAAACTTCATGATATAATTTGAGAACCTCGTTAATATCCTCGACTCTACGAACAATAACATCAAATTCATTATCATCATTATTTAAAAATAAATTTCCTAGCATTGAACAAGTTGTTGTTTTTCCAATTCCCGCTGGTCCTTGAATTAATACAATATGTTCCCTTTGTAAAATATGATATGCTTCCCCTAGAAAAGACGTTTCAACAAAATATTTAGAATCAAAATCTGAAAAATATTCCTGTGATTCTGCTTCTACCGATTTCAGTCGATCACTCTTCAGGATAATTGAAATATCTTTCTCCAACAATCCATAATCCATAAAAACATCTCTATATTCTTTCTGTTGAGAAAGAGTGGTTAACGTAGATGAGTAAATAATATAATCATCGGTCGGAATTGCATTAGGAATAATTTCATCTGCGTAATCACGAATCTCCTTTAAGTTTGCAGGGGATAACCCCATACTTGTAACAATAACATATTTAAAATCCGTCACCCAACCATATTTTTCTTTCGTCAGAGCAATTTTATCAATTTCTTCTTTTAAATGTTTTACAGCTGTAGTCTTATTTTTTGTTACCTGCCACCGTTTAGCTTGAAGAATAAGAGTAGGAGATTTGATATCATCTATTCCATCAATACCGGCATCTCTCCCTTCCTTAAATCCATGTAAACTCTTATTTTCAAATTTTTTCTTTACAATCTCAATAGCAAAATTTTCAAAGTCTGATGTAGTCATTCCATCAGCACGAATACCAATATCCATAGTTCTCCTAATTCTAAAATCCCTACAAATGTTTAATCACATATTATGCTTCGGACTATTCTATGTTCTTCTTATTCTTTCTTTAGTAAGACTAATAATATTTGGATATCTATCATTCAGTTCATCAAGATATCCTGCCTCTAAGCCGCATAAATCCTCAATTAAAAAATTAGGCAACAATTTATTGTATACTCTATAAATATCAGCAGATATGTCCATCACAATTCTATTTTCCACTAATAGCTCTACTGACTGTTTTAAAGATAGAGGATTGCTAATCAATTTTGTTGAATCTAAGGGCTCATTTTTTCTCCAACCTCTGTAACTAAGTTTCTTATACAAGTTTGTATACTCATTAGAATCTATGATATTCAATGACTTAGCACGCATTATCATCATACTAATTGAAACTTGCCAAATTCTTTTTAGATACCTGTAGTACTCTAGATCATTTTCATGCCCAATGATAGAAGCTTTAAACGAATCCTTTGGCAATAGAAATTCAGCCGCAAACTCATTCGCTTCGTCTTCCATTTGCTTATATTCAATTGCTCCCATGTCTTGAGGCGACTTACAATTTTCATGCATTAACCAATGTCCTAATTCATGGGCTAAACTAAACTGCTGACGATAGAATGAATACTCTGTCCCTTCTAACATAACAACATAATACTCATTATTATTTACTTTAACAGCTGAACCAAAAGCATCAACTTTATCACTCTGAGTATCTATTCTAGAAATAACAAAACCTTTTTCTTCCATCAACAACGACAAGTTATCAATTGGTCTATCTCCAAGTTCCCATTTCTCTCTTATGTAGCTTGCGTATTCTTGTGGAGTATAGTCTAAACCAGAAAGATCCCAGTCAAGATTTGGAAAATCAATAAATTCTCCCAAATAATCTCTTATTAAAGCAACATAGTTTTTATTTATTTCTGCAGGCATTTTCTCTGTTTGAGTCGCTGTGTAACGACTTCTAAAAAATGTGCCTGTAGAACTTAAGCTAAAATTATCATTTCCAAAAAAGAAATCTCTCGGAAACTTTAATTTCTTTTCCAATATTTCTAACGATTCTTCACTTGGCGTTGCTCGTCCTTTTTCATATTTAGAAATCATTTGTTTTGAAACGTTTAAAAACTCTGCAATCTGAGTAATACTTTTTTTGTTAAAAAGTCTTGCCTCTTTTAAGCGAGCACCATTAAAACTAATCTGAAGCATTATTTACACCTGTTTTATATAAAATATCATAATTTAGTATTCTCTTCCTTTTTTTCAACATAAAGACTAACATGCTTTTGGGACTCCAATTGTTTCTGTACGTCAGATTTCAATGCAACAAGAGGTTTTTCAGGATTATTTCCACGTCCATCTTCTTCAAGTTTTGTAAAATCAAATTCTGTGATATTTACAGCATCAATAAATTCACAAAAGGCATTTACCTGATTAACAATCACTTCTTTAGTTTTTTTATCAAAGGTAACAACCCTAATCTCATCAATCGAATTATAATGATCTCCCAATAATTTTTTCGCTTGTTCAATTTGTGAATCGCTCATCCCATCATCATCTAGGTCATTAAATAATTCAATGGATAGTTTACCGCCTTCTTTTCCATTTAAATGAGAATTTTTCGCACGTGCTATACAAGTAAGATAGTGACGCTTTTCGTATTTATTAGTTATATCTTCAAATCTTTTCTTCATCATAAAAACATATAGGACACCCTCAATAATTACTCCTCTTGCCGTCCACAGAGCGCCCATATACATAGTGGGTGATATTAAACCATTTACTTTGGCGGTGTTTACAATATCACGATAAATAAAATCCCAAATTAAAATTGGTAGACTATTCTTAGTTTCAAACTCATTATCATAAAATATTTTCTCAATATCTTTCTTGCGACTTGTTGAAAATACTTGAGCAAACTTAAAGATTTGGGTTGGTAAATTTTCCATAGAACACCTCTTTGAAATTTATAGTCTTATTTTAAGATTTTATTCTAAAAAAGTCAACTATTTTTGGTTTTTATTATTAATTTTTTATCTCCCTTATCTATTTGGATACTTTTAATACTTAGATCACGAAACTAGAAAAATCATATTGTTATTTTGAATGAAAGTTCTATCATTAATTTAGCTACTCTGTATTCCTAAAAATTAGGTGTTCCAATTTACTTTGGAAAAGGCAGTGATCTCCTTTGAAAACAGGTGTAAAGCTGTTATATTCGTTCGCTAAGGGTAATCTTAGAATCATTGTAAAAAATTACATTCGTTTAGCAACTTTGGATGTAGTAGTCTTAAGTATATTCTCTATAAAAGCAAACACCAAAAAACCCACCCTCATGGGCAGGTTTCTGATTTGTATTGTTCAGCTAGATTAAGCTTTACCTTCTGAACCGAATACGTCGATACGTTCTTCAACTGATGCTTGGATAGCTTTTACACCGTCAGCCAAGAATTTACGTGGGTCGAAGAGTTTCTTCTTGTCGTATTCTGCTTCGTTTGCTTCGTAGTCACGAGCAAATTTACGAGTTGCGTTAGCGAATGCGATTTGGCATTCAGTGTTAACGTTAACTTTCGCAACACCAAGTTTGATAGCTGCTTGGATTTGGTCATCAGGGATACCTGAACCACCGTGCAATACGATTGGGAATCCTGGTACAGCTTCAGTCAATTTTTGCAAGTGGTCAAGGTGAAGACCTTTCCAGTTTGCAGGGTATGGACCGTGGATGTTACCGATACCAGCTGCCAAGAAGTCGATACCAGTTGCAACCATTGCTTTAGCATCTTCGATTGGAGCCAATTCACCATCACCGATGATTCCGTCTTCTTCACCACCGATAGTTCCAACTTCAGCTTCTACTGATACACCATTTGCGTGAGCAAATTCTACAACTTTACGAGCTTTTTCAAGGTTTTCTTCAACTGGAAGGTGTGAACCGTCAAACATAACTGAAGTATAACCAACTTGAATACACTCAAGTGCATCTTCGTAGTGACCGTGGTCAAGGTGGATAGCTACTGGTACAGTGATACCCATTGATTCAACAAGGTTAGCGATCAAGTTGCGAGCAACTTTGTAACCACCCATGTATTTAGCAGCACCCATTGAAGTTTGGATCAAAACTGGAGCTTTTTTAGCTTCTGCTGCACGCAAGATAGCTTGAGTCCACTCAAGGTTGTTTGTGTTAAATCCACCAACTGCATAACCGTTGTCACGAGCTGCTTGGACAAATTTTTCTGCTGAAACGATTGCCATTTGTCAGGCCTCCTATATATTTTTTGGGACATCCCATTTACATTGTTCATTTTATCACTTTTTGACAAAAAAAGCTAGTTTTTCCCATACTTTAGATTGAATTTCTTCCAACCTAATCAATGTAAACCCTTTCTTCTCCTTAGTCCTGAGTGACTTTGGGATAACGTATGAAGAAGGTCAAGCGATCATCTTGCATCTCAAAATGATAAGGTAATTTCTCATGTTCTAATAAACTTTTGACCACAAAGAGTCCCATCCCCGAACCCTTGGCCTTGCGACTAGCATTGTCAGAAAAAGACTGTGCCAGCTTTTCTTGTTCTTCAGGACTACAGCTATTCTCGATAAAGAGTTCCCCCTCTCTCTCGCCGATGCGGACCAAGCCACCTGGAGTGGAGTGCTTGATAGCATTACTGATGAGATTCGATAGAATCAATTTCATGACAGAGGGGTTTATGTAAGCCTGCTGATGGGTTAGGTTAATGTCTACCTGAAGTTCTCTCTCCTTGGTGAGCAAAGCATAATCCTTGACCAAACTTTGCGTCATATGAAGGAGGTCAATCTCTTCTTTCTCGTCTCGCAATTCCTGAACAGAAGAAAGAGACAATATCTGGAGAACGTGGTGACTGAGGTCGTCCACAATCCCCAAGGCAACTCCAAGATAGTGGTCTCTATCCTTATAACGGCCGATATTTTCTTTCATATTTTCGATTAAGATTTTCAAACTAGCCAGAGGTGTTTTCAATTCATGAGAAGCTCCTCGTAGGAACTCAACCTTCATCTTCTCCAGCTGGAGAATAGCTTCATTCTTCTCATGCAAGTCCGCAATAACTGTCAAAAGATGCTGGTAGAGGCTATTGATTTGTTCCTTGAGATCACCTATCTCATCCTTGGAATCCACACGTAATCGCACTTGAGCATCTAGTTCCATCATTCTACGGGTCACCCGCTTGATTTCCAAAATCGGGGCAACAATGGTCCGAGCATAAATGTAGGCCACCAAGAGGGAAATCAGAAAGGATGCCAACAAGGTATAGGGAAGAAATTGGAGACTAATCTGCTCTGCTTCTTTTTGCAAATCCATGGACGCTAAAAACTGGAGAGTCATCGTGCTAACATCTTGCGTTTTCACCTCACGCTCCTCGATAAAGAGGGAAGTAGTTTGACGGTCCGTGTCCAAGGGAAGGTTGTCCTTGACTTCTAACTTGTCCTCAGTCATCTCTCCCTTGACGGCCCCCTTGATATCACTAGTCTGGGAATACAAGTCTAATACTTGCTCGATACTTTGCCTATCTTTTCCGTCTAGGGATTGGGCAATAGCAGTCGCTTTTTGGCCAATGGTTTCCTGACGATGGCTCAGATAAGTTGACGGAAAGAGAAAATAAATGGCTAAATGAAGACAAATAACCAGAACACTAAAAATCGAGAAGGTATAGATAAAAATCTTTGTAAATAAACCTGTTCGTTTCATTTTCTCTCCAATTTATAACCAACATTGCGCACCGTGAGGATACAATCCAAGTCTAGCTTTTTCCGCAGTTCCTTGATATAGACATCAATGACACGATCAAAGGGAACCTCATCTGTCGCCTTCCAGACAGCATCGATAATCTGAGAACGAGTCAAGGCCCGTCCTTCATTTTTCACCAGATAGTCCAGAATTTCCAACTCTTTGGCATTGATAGCCACTTCTTGACCTGCTAGGCTTGCACTGTAACTCTCAAAGTCCACCTTGATATCCTTATAGGAAAAGATTCGTCCCGTATCATAGTAGCGCTTGAAAATCGCAGCTACCCTCACTTTTAAGAGAGACAGGGAGAAGGGTTTTTCCAGATAGCCATCTGCCAGAGAAGCAAAAGCACTCATCTTGTATTCCTCATCCTGAAAGGCGGTCAGCATCAAGACAGGAACCTGACTGGTTTTGCGTATCTCAGCTAGTACTTCCAGACCATTAAGCTTGGGCATCTGGATATCCAGTAAAACCAGGGCCACCTCATAGCTGGAAAATTTTTCCAGAGCTTCTTGTCCATCTGCTGCTTCAATGGTTTCATAGCCACAATCCGTCAAATAGTCACTGATCCCCTCACGGATCATCTCCTCATCTTCTACAATTAAAATTTTCATAGAAAAACGTTTCACATTCCTTTAAATTTCTTGTAAATCTTCTCTGTTTCATCCTGATAGGAAGAGTCCTTATCAAGATGAAATAGATAAAAATGCTACCTATATTATACCCCATTTAGGGGAGAATAGGTAGCAAGTTTTTTATTCACTATCGAGCAAGAGCTCTTTTGGTTGTTTTCTAAGGAGATTACTTGAAGCAAGCGCCATAACAAGAACCACTAGAACCAAGGCAAGGACAAAGACGATGATAAAGTCTGATGTCTGAATAGAAATATCTAGGCTCGACAAGGTCTTACTAAAGCCGTCTACTTCTGCACCACCACCAAGGTTAGAGGCTTGAGCTGCCTTGCTGGCTTGCTTGGCAACACCTGAAGTCACATTGGCAAGAACAGTATTTCCGATGGCACGAGCTGTGTAGTTGGCTAGGAAGTAAGCAGAAACAAGAGCAGGGATGGCAATCAAGATAGATTCGGTGATGAATTGCCCCAAGATACTTGCCTGCTTGAGACCGATAGAGAGGAGAATTCCCACTTCCTTGCGACGGGCGTTGATCCAAAGGCTGAGCAAGAGTGCAAGGAGAAGAACTGAGAAGCTCAAGCTACCCCAGAAAAGGAGGTTGGCCATCTTGTACATACCAGAGATGGATTGCTCAAGAGCTGGGTAGTTAGAGGAGCTCTTCACAAGTGTGTAGCTCTTCCAGTTGATACCGCTGATGCCATTCAACTCTTTCATGACGTCATCCAAGTTCTTGTCTGCTGTTACAAAGAAGGTTGCGTCCCCATAAATAGCTGTGTCTTCTGTGTATCCATAAAGTTTTGCAGCAGTGTGAATGTCTGTAATAGCTGTATTTTCATAGAGTTCTTGTGAGTAGGTTACTGCTGACTTATTGTGACCATCAAAGAGTCCCTTGATTGTCACTTCGACTGTTTCTTTAGCACCTTTTTCATTGTCTGCATCATAGACATTAGAGTTCAGTTTGACCTTATCTCCAACTTTCCAGCCGTGTTTAGCTGCCAAGTCCTTGTGCATGAGGATCTTGTCCTTATCATCGTTGGTTAGGTGTTCACCTTCAACCAGTTTATATGAGCCTGAGACAAACTTATCTTCTTTGGAGGAGTCATTGACACCTGTAATCATCAAACTGCTTCCAAACCGTTTGGCACGGTCAGCAGTGAGATTTTTCTTGGTTTCTGGCGTTTCGATGAGGTCGTATCCAGTCAAATCTCCGATGGCGTTGATGCGTTTAACATAAGACTCGATGGCCTTATTTTCGGTGATTTTTTTGATATCCTCACCCTTGATATTCCCAGAACCACGTGGCGTCCCTTGATTGACGCGGCGATTGATTTGCATGGAGAAACTATTGGTGATATTTTTAAAGGTCTCCTGAGAAGCCTTGGCAGTAGCCCCTTTGATCGACAAGCCGACCAAACTCAAGCTCGCCATGAGGAGAATAATCAGGAAGATAACAATCGATTTGAAAAACTTCCTTGTAACATAGGCAAATGCGTTGTGTAACATAGGTTTCCTTTCTAGATTTGATTCGTTTTTATCATTCTATCAAAACAAGCTCATCTTATTTTGTAGTATTGCGAGTTTCAGTTAGTTTCTTATTCTTCAATTCAAGTGTAATATCTGATGCTTGTGCCACTTCTTTACTGTGGGTGACGACGATCACACATTTACCTGTTTTCTGGGCAAGTGATTTGAGCAGTTCGATAATATCTCCAGCAGTTTTAGGGTCCAGATTTCCTGTTGGCTCATCAGCTAGAATAACTGGAGCTTCTGATACCAAACTGCGAGCGATGGCTACACGTTGTTGTTGACCACCTGATAACTGGAGAACATTCCGCTTGATCTGACTTTCATCCAAACCAAGCTCAAGAAGTGTATCCTTGCTTGCCTTTTTGTTGACCAAGCGGATATTTTCCAGTGGAGAAAGGTAATCAATCAAATTATAATTTTGAAAGACCAGAGAAATATGGTGCATGCGATGGTAAGAATACCCCTTATTCCGAATGTCCTCTCCTTGGAAAAGGATAGAACCTTCAACAGGACTATCTAGACCAGCCAGTAGGGACAAGAGAGTGGATTTCCCAGCTCCTGACTCACCAATGATACTATAAAATTTTCCGGGTTCAAAATTATACTTGATCTGATATAAAACTGCTTCAGCAGTGTTCTTATAACGGTAGGTAACATCTTGCAATTGTAATAAAGTCATGATTTCTCCTTCTTAACTAATAGATGATAAAATTTCTTTCGGCGATTTTCTAAATAAGAATACGAAACAAAGGGCTACAGACAAGCAACTAATTAGGAGCAGAAAAACATAGGATTCTGCAAAGGATAGGAGACTGGTTGATAGACCACTTGCTTTGGCCAGCGTGTCCTGTAAGCTTGCCTGATCTCCACTGGCTAGTACAGTTTGGAGTAGATAGGATGTGATGGCATTTCCAGCGATAAAGGATGGAAGCAAAGCTCCAAGTGATACCAAAACTACCTCTAAACAGAACTGGAGGAAGATCGAACTCTTGCCTTTTCCAAGCGCCAGAAGAATCCCCACTTCGTAGACCCTTTCTCTCAACCAGAGAGACAAGACCAAAATTAAGGCTCCAGCTCCAGCTATCAACATCCCATAAAGGAAGATGGTTAGGAAGGTTTGGAAGGTTGCTACTGAGTCTTTGATTTGTTCAAAGGCCTTGTTTTCCTTTTCGACTTGATATCCTTGATTTTCCAAGGCCAAATTTTCCACCTGCTTCATGAGTCCGTCCATTTCCTTAGGATTTTCTACATAGAAGCGTGCTGCACTGACTTGAGGTTCACTGTTTCCCAAAAGGGTTTGGCTACTTTCATAGTCTGTAAAGACCTGGTTTTCACTGAAGTCAGAAGACAAGCCTGTGAATTTTTCTTGTTTTTTACCAGAAAAGATTCCGACAATCTCAAACTCAACTGTTTGTCCTTTTCCAGCTTCAGACTGACCAGCGTCCAAGTGAATCTTGTCATGAAGCGAAAGAGAGTTCTTCTTAGCCAACTCTTCGTGAATAAGGATTTTCTTGGAATCTCCTTTTTGAAGGTGTCGCCCTTCTTTTAGATTGAAAGCCGAGCTAGTAAAGGTTACATCCTTGGATGAATCCTCAAGAGCTGTTAAGCTGACCAAGTTCTTATCTGCAGCTGACAAATCATCTCGCTCCACGATCTGCTCACCACTCACTGCTTCCTTGTCTTTCAGTTTTGCGACCGTCTCGAGTTCAGGAGAAACATTTTCCAGTCCCTTAATCTTGCTCACGGATGCTAGGTCTGACAACTTGAAAGTCTGACCATTCTCTATCTTTTTGATAGAAAAAGATGTATTGAGTGATTTGTAAAGATTGCTTTCCACTGTTTTGTTGGACTTCATCAGAGTCAAACAGGCTGAAATTCCTGCTAAAAGGACAAATAAAATCAGAAATAAAATAAAACTTCTCAGTCGTTTTCTGCTGACATAAGCCCAAGCTCTTTGGATTGGATTCATTTGTCACCTCCATATTTGTAAGACTATTATAAAATCCAAATATGAAATGTTTATGAAATCAAAAAAATTTTTCGATTTACTTTTTGAAAAAATAAAGAAATCTAGCAAGTGCTAACTTTCCTTCTTATATAATGTGGAATAGTACCAATCAAAAATCTACTTCATTTTAAAAATGATAGTCACATCTTTCTGATTAGTATTTGAAGATATTCTTGATAGAATGAACAGTTCTTGATACCAATATTTTTCGATATACGAAACGTAGCCTCTAGCCTTCTTTGGAAAACAAAAAGAGCTAGCCAAAGCTAACTCTTATCCTATGCGGAGAGAGGGACTTGAACCCTCACGACCTAAAGCGGTCACAGGATCCTTAGTCCTGCGCGTCTGCCAATTCCGCCATCCCCGCGTCGATTACTTTACTAGTATATCAACTTTCAAAATCTTTGTCAACACTTTTTTCAGATTTTTTTCATTTTTCCAAGGGAATCATTCTTTAATTTCAGACAGATTTTCATACAGCAATTTGGCTCCCAGAGTATTCTTAAAATGTCCAAGAGCAAACTGATGATTTTCTGGCCAGATGGAGGAAACCGCAGGCTTGACAATCTCGATTTGATAACCTAGATTATAAGCATCAATAGCCGTATGAAGAACACAAATATCAGTCAGGACTCCAGTTAGGATGACTGTATCAACTCGACGTTCTCGCAAACGGATATCTAGGTCCGTTCCTGAAAATGCTGAATAGTGACGCTTGTCCATCCAAAAGACACGGCTATCCCCCTCATGTTCAGCATAAAAGTCAGCTAGGGGACCATAGAGATTACGACCACTAGTTCCGATGATGTTATGCGGTGGAAAGAGCTTGCTTTCTGGGTGGAATGTATCCTTCTCTTCATGAGCATCAATGGTGAAAAAGATATAGTCCCCACGTTCAAAAGCCAGTCTGGTCACCTGAGCAATCGCCTCTGATATGGCTTGAGCAGGAGCACCTGCTGTCAATTTTCCATGATCTGCTACAAAATCCTCTGTATAGTCAATTGAGATTAAAGCCTTTGTCATTAGTAGTCCCTCTTTTTCACTTCCTCAAAGATATCTGAAATCAATACCTTGAGATATGTTCCCTTCATTCCTAGTGAACGGCTTTCAATAATTCCTGCCGACTCTAGCTTACGGAGAGCATTGACGATCACTGAGCGCGTAATACCAATACGGTCTGCAATGACAGATGCAGTCAATTGTCCTTCATTTCCATTTAGCTCAGATAAAATAGCTGAAACAGCACGAAGTTCTGAGTAGGAGAGGGTATTGACTGCCATAGTTACAGCAGTACGGCGACGAATATTTTTCTCATCTTCTTCACGTTGGAAGTTCAAGAGTTGAATCCCCACAACCGTGCTCGCAATCTCAACAAGAATCAAATCCTCATCTTCAAATTTCTTGTCATTACGCCAAATGATCAAGGAACCGAGGCGAATCCCTGATACATGAATGGGAGCAATGGTTGTCAAACCATCTGGAAAATCCGCACGGCTCTCTACAGGAAAAATAGTCAAATCATGTTCAACAGGAAGATTGGCTTCTGTATCATAGATCATGTTTGCCCCTTGTACATAGTCATCTGGGAACGTCTTGGTTTGGAAAAACTGCTCTACACGGTCTGTATTAGTTTTATAGCGCATAAAGTAGCCCAAAAGACGACCCTTGCTATTGACAATGCAGGCATTGCAATCAATAATGTCTGCTAGTTGACGTGTAATGGCATTGTATGGAAGTTCATCCTGCATCTGCTCTTCAGAGCGTTTTAAAATTGATGTAATTTTTCTTGTTTTTTCTAATAAATGTGCCATTTTTTACCTCGCATATAATCGCTTCCATTATAACATAGAAAAGTCTTTATTTCAATAATTATCTGAAAATTGCTTATTGAATTGCAATTTTTAAAAGCAAAAATATTTTATAAAAATAGCAATTTTTTATTGACATTCTGTTTTGATTTTTATATAATATTATTATAAGAAGATGGATTAAAGTTCCCCTTCCCATCTCACCTTTACTTTTATACATCTTCTTTTACTATCGGTCTCCTTATATATAAAAGCGATTCACACTGTGAATCGCTTTTTTCTATTTGTCTCCTTTGTTACGAATAACAAAGCCGGTTTTCTTTTCGCTTGAAGTGTTGCGAGGTTTTTTATTGTCTTTATTACGGTAACGTCTGTCTTTATCAAAACGGTCGTCTCCACGACTACCTTTCTTGAAGTCATCACGGCGACCACCACGACGGTTATCACCTCGACGATTGTCGCGTCCACGATTACTTCCAGAACGTCCGTTTCCAGATGGTTTAAATGGCAGTGGTTTTTCACGCGCAATCTCCACTTCAGGAAGGCTGTCTGGATCTTGGACTGTCAGGCTCAAGATATACATAGCCAGTTCTTCTGGACTAAATTCGGCAGCTAACTTACGAGCATCTTTAGCAAATTTCTCAAAGTTCCCACGAATAGTTTCATCCGCAAAATCGCGTTCGATTTTCTTGAGGGCGACTTGCTTTTTAGCTTGGAAGGCTTCGTCTGCACTAGCAGGTTTGAGACCTTTCATACGTTTCTTAGTCAAGTTTTCGATGATTTGGAGATAACCCATTTCATTTGGTGCTACGAAAGTAATAGACTGACCTGACTTACCAGCACGACCTGTACGACCGATACGGTGAACATAACTTTCAGGATCTTGTGGAATATCGTAGTTGTAGACATGGGTCACACCTGAAATATCCAAACCACGCGCTGCTACGTCCGTCGCAACTAGAACATCAAGGTTCCCATTTTTAAAATCACGAAGGACGCGGAGACGTTTATTTTGGTCCAAATCTCCATGAATCCCTTCTGCACGGAAGCCACGGATTTTAAGACCACGAGTCAATTCATCTACACGGCGTTTGGTACGACCAAATACAATAGCAAGTTCTGGTTGTTCTACATCCATGAGACGTGTCATGGTGTCAAATTTTTCTTGTTCCTTGACACGGATATAGTACTGATCCACTAGCTCTGTTGTCAATTCTTTAGCAGCAATCTTGACATGCTCAGGTTCTTTCATAAACTGAACGCCAATACGTTTGATAGCATCTGGCATGGTTGCTGAAAAGAGCAAAGTTTGACGATTTTCAGGGACACGGGAAATGATGGCTTCAATGTCTTCAAGGAAGCCCATGTTGAGCATTTCATCCGCTTCGTCAAGGATAAGAGTTTCAATATCTTGTAATTTCAAGGCCTTGCGTTTAATCAAGTCTAAGAGACGTCCTGGTGTTCCTACCACGATGTGGGCACCCGATTTAAGGGCCTTGATTTGTTTTTCAATGCTGGAACCACCGTAAACTGAGCGAACTTTCACTCCCTTACTACGACCAAAGCGGAAAAGTTCCTCTTGACTTTGGACAGCGAGTTCACGAGTTGGAGCGATGACCAAGGCTTGGATGGTCGCTTCTTCTGTACGGATTTTTTCAAGGGTTGGCAAGCCAAAGGCTGCGGTTTTTCCTGTACCAGTCTGAGCTTGACCGATAACGTCTTTTCCTTCGAGAGCCAAGGGAATGGTCTGCTCTTGGATGGGACTTGCTTCTACAAATCCAGCTTTTTCAATCTCTGCTAGCAAATCAGCAGACAAGTTAAATTCATTAAATTTCACGTTTTTCTTCTTTCTAAAGATGGTGCGAAGCCATCCTATAGCGCGTAGTATATACTTTTCTTTTCATGACGTATCTTTATCTAAAAATGAGATACCGTGTTGCTTCTTTTCCACGAAAGAAAAGTACTGGTTTCTTTGCAACTTATCTAGTATAACACAAGAGCGGGGCAAAAGATAGTAGAATCTTTAAGGAAAATCATGTAAACGATTTTTCTATTTTTTGAACTTGATTCCCGAAAGCTTTCGTTAGACTATTTTAGTCCAATATTTTTTCCCGTAGCAGATTTGTGCAAAAGTTTTTTTCTTGTGCTAGAATTAAATCAAATAGGAGGATTTAAAAATGTTAACATACGATTTAATTGTCATTGGATTTGGTAAAGCCGGTAAGACTTTGGCTGCTAAGATGAATGCGGCTGGAAAAAAAGTTGCTGTCATCGAGCGCAGTAAAGCGATGTATGGTGGTACTTGCATTAATATTGCTTGTATCCCAACCAAGACTATGATTGTAGCGGCTGAAAAGGGCTGGTCATTTGACGATACCATGAAAGAGCGTGGTGCGGTGACTGGTCGTCTTAACGCTAAAAATTATAAAATGTTGGCCGATAATGGCGTTGATGTCATTGATGCAGAGGCACATTTCGTGTCAAATAAGGTGATCGAGATCCAGGCTGGTGACGAAAAACAAGAAATGACTGCTGAAACAATCGTCATCAACACTGGCGCTGTTTCAAACGTCTTGCCAATTCCTGGACTTGCTACAAGTAAAAATGTCTTTGACTCAACAGGTATCCAAAACTTGGACAAATTGCCTGAAAAACTTGGTGTCCTTGGTGGTGGAAATATCGGTCTTGAATTTGCAGGTCTTTACAACAAACTTGGAAGCAAAGTTACAGTCCTAGATGCCTTGGATACTTTCCTACCTCGTGCAGAACCTTCCATCGCAGCTCTTGCTAAACAATACATGGAAGAAGACGGTATTGAATTGCTTCAAAACATCCATACTACTGAAATCAAAAACGACGGTGATCAAGTCCTCGTCGTAACTGAAAAGGAAACTTACCGTTTCGATGCCCTTCTCTACGCAACTGGACGTAAACCGAATGTAGAACCACTTCAACTTGAAAATACAGATATTGAACTAACGGAGCGTGGTGCTATCAAGGTCGACAAACACTGCCAAACAAACGTTCCTGGTGTCTTTGCAGTTGGAGACGTCAATGGTGGACTTCAATTCACCTACATTTCACTTGATGACTTCCGTGTTGTCTACAGCTACCTTGCTGGAGATGGCAGCTACACACTTGAAGACCGTCTCAATGTACCAAACACCATGTTCATCACACCAGCTCTTTCTCAAGTTGGCTTGACGGAAAGCCAAGCAGCTGATTTGAAACTTCCATACGCCGTTAAGGAAATCCCTGTTGCTGCCATGCCTCGTGGTCACGTAAATGGAGACCTTCGCGGAGCCTTCAAAGCTGTTGTCAATACTGAAACAAAAGAAATTCTTGGAGCAAGCATCTTCTCAGAAGGTTCTCAAGAAATCATCAACATCATCACTGTTGCTATGGACAACAAGATTCCTTACACTTACTTCACAAAACAAATCTTCACTCACCCAACCTTGGCTGAGAACTTGAATGACTTGTTTGCGATTTAAGTTGAGACTGATTTGTTAACCAACAGCCCTCATCGGGCTGTTTTTGCTTCTGCGAAATCTCAAACCTGTCTTTTCCCTCTTTTATGATATAATAGAAACATGAAATTAAAAACTACTTTGGGTCTCCTAGCTGGGCGTTCTTCTCACTTCATCTTGAGCCGTCTTGGCCGCGGAAGTACGCTCCCAGGAAAACTTGCCCTCCAATTTGATAAAGATATTTTACAAAATCTAGCTAAGAACTACGAGATTGTCGTGGTCACTGGAACCAATGGGAAAACCCTGACAACCGCCCTCACTGTCGGCATTTTAAAAGAAGTTTATGGTCAGGTTCTGACCAATCCAAGCGGTGCCAATATGATTACAGGGATTACGACAACTTTCTTGACTGCCAAATCCTCTAAAACTGGAAAAAACATTGCCATTCTAGAAATTGACGAGGCCAGCCTATCTCGTATCTGTGACTACATCCATCCTAGCCTTTTTGTCATCACTAATATTTTCCGTGACCAGATGGACCGCTATGGTGAGATTTACACGACTTATAACATGATTTTGGATGCCATTCGTAAGGTGCCTACGGCTACTGTTCTCCTCAATGGTGACAGTCCACTTTTCTACAAGCCAGCTATTCCAAATCCTGTAGAGTATTTTGGTTTTGACTTGGAAAAAGGACCAGCCAAACTAGCTCACTACAATACCGAAGGAATCCTCTGTCCTGACTGTCAGAGTATTCTAAAATACGAGCTCAATACCTATGCCAACTTGGGTGCCTATATCTGTGAAAATTGTGGTTGCAAACGACCTGACTTGGACTACCGTCTGACAGACTTGGTTGAGTTGACCAACAATCGCTCCCGCTTTGTCATTGACGGCCAGGAATACGGAATCCAAATCGGTGGACTCTACAACATCTACAATGCCCTAGCTGCAGTTGCTATCGCCCGTTTCCTCGGTGCAGATTCGCAACGGATCAAGCAAGGATTTGACAAGAGTCGCGCTGTCTTTGGTCGTCAGGAAACCTTCCATATCGGTGACAAGGAATGTACTCTTGTCTTGATTAAAAATCCTGTTGGCGCTACCCAAGCTATCGAGATGATCAAACTAGCGCCTTATCCATTTAGCCTATCTGTCCTCCTTAATGCCAACTATGCTGATGGGATTGATACTAGCTGGATCTGGGATGCGGACTTTGAACAAATCACTGACATGGACATTCCTGAAATCAACGCTGGTGGTGTTCGTCATTCTGAAATCGCGCGTCGTCTACGAGTGACAGGCTATCCAGCTGAGAAAATCACTGAAACAAGCAATCTGGAACAAGTTCTCAAAACCATTGAGAACCAAGACTGCAAGCATGCCTATATCCTGGCTACCTATACTGCTATGCTGGAATTCCGCGAACTGCTGGCAAGTCGTCAGATTGTTAGAAAGGAGATGAACTGATGGTTTATACTTCACTTTCCTCAAAAGCTAGCAACTACCCTTATCAGCTCAACATCGCCCACCTCTATGGAAACCTCATGAATACCTACGGGGACAATGGAAACATCCTCATGCTCAAGTATGTGGCTGAAAAACTGGGGGCACATGTGACAGTTGACATCGTTTCTCTCCATGATGACTTTGATGAAAATCACTATGATATTGCCTTTTTCGGTGGCGGTCAAGACTTTGAACAGAGTATCATTGCAGGCGATCTTCCTGCTAAAAAAGAAAGCATTGACAACTACATCCAAAACGATGGAGTGGTTCTAGCCATCTGTGGTGGTTTCCAACTATTGGGTCAATATTATGTTGAGGCTTCAGGGAAACGCATAGAAGGGCTAGGTGTCATGGGACATTATACTCTCAACCAAACCAATAACCGCTTCATCGGTGATATTAAGATTCACAATGAAGAGTTTGATGAAACCTACTATGGATTTGAAAACCATCAAGGTCGTACCTTCCTCTCAGATGACCAAAAACCACTCGGTCAGGTTGTTTACGGAAATGGAAATAATGAAGAGAAAATCGGAGAAGGTGTTCACTATAAAAACGTTTTTGGTTCATATTTCCACGGACCAATCCTTTCTCGTAACGCCAATCTAGCCTATCGCTTGGTCACTACTGCCCTCAAGAAAAAATACGGTCAGGACATCGTTCTACCAACTTACGAGGATATTCTCAGCCAAGAAGTTGCTGAAGAATACGGCGATGTTAAGAGCAAGGCAGACTTTTCTTAAACTAAGGAAAATTAGATCAAAGAACTCCGCTATCTTACCGGAGTTCTTTTTGCTTGTTCTTTTACCCTTCTCTCTTGCATTTTCTCTTTTTTTTTGCCAAAATAGAGGGGTAGAAAGAAGGTAGCATATGTCTAAATTACAACAAATCGTAACATATCTTGAATCAGAAAAACTAGACGTCGCTGTCGTATCTGACCCCGTCACTATTAATTACCTCACTGGCTTTTACAGTGATCCCCATGAACGCCAAATGTTCCTCTTTGTCCTAGCGGATCAGGAACCTCTCCTCTTTGTCCCAGCTCTCGAAGTAGAACGTGCAAGTAGCACTGTTTCCTTCCCAGTTGTGGGCTATGTGGATTCTGAAAATCCATGGCAAAAAATCAAAAACGCTTTGCCGCAGCACGACTTCAAACGTGTTGCTGTTGAGTTTGACAATCTCATCTTGACCAAATACCATGGATTGAAAACTGTCTTTGAAACTGCTGAGTTTGAAAACCTCACTCCTCGCATCCAACGCATGCGTCTCATCAAATCAGCTGACGAAGTGCAAAAAATGATGGTTGCAGGTCTCTATGCTGATAAAGCTGTCAAAGTTGGTTTTGACAACATTTCTCTTGATAAGACTGAAACAGATATCATTGCCCAAATCGACTTTGCTATGAAACGTGAAGGCTATGAAATGAGCTTTGATACCATGGTCTTGACTGGCGATAATGCTGCAAATCCGCATGGAATTCCTGGTGCAAACAAAGTTGAAAAGGACGCCCTTCTCCTCTTTGACCTCGGTGTCATGGTCAATTGTTACGCCTCAGATATGACTCGTACAGTCGCTGTCGGTAAACCTGACCAATTCAAGAAAGATATCTACAACTTGACCCTTGAAGCTCAACAAGCTGCCCTTGACTTTATCAAACCTGGTGTGACTGCTCATGAAGTGGATCGCGCTGCTCGCGAAGTCATCGAAAAAGCTGGTTACGGTGAGTACTTCAACCACCGTCTCGGTCACGGTATCGGTATGGATGTCCACGAATTCCCATCTATCATGGAAGGAAACGACATGGTCATCGAAGAAGGCATGTGCTTCTCTGTTGAACCAGGTATCTATATCCCTGGTAAAGTCGGCGTTCGTATCGAAGACTGCGGTGTTGTTACCAAGGATGGCTTTGACCTCTTTACAAGCACCAGCAAAGATTTGCTTTATTTTGATTAAACTTAGACAAGCAAAAAGTCAGCTATTGAAGCTGACTTTTTTATTTTATCTTCTTGACGCTCTGAAAGACTACAAATCCCACAACCATTCCCACGATATTTTGCAGGAAGTTTGGTAGGATTTCTGGTAGGGCTGCTGCCCAGCCATTCATCAAAGTTGAGCCCAGAGCATAGCCACTTACCATGACGATAGTAGCCAAGACAAGGCCTAGCCATTGCCACTTCCCTTTAAAACCTGCAAAAAATCCTTGCAAGCCATGGTTTACCAAGCTAAAGAACATCCATTGTGGAAAGCCTGATAAAAGGTCAAGCAGAAAAGCTGCTAGTCCTCCAACGACAGCTCCTTCTTTACTGCCAAAGTAAAAGGCAGTAAAGAAAATACCTGCGTCCAAGAGAGTCAATATTCCTGTTGCCGTTCCAATTTTCAAGTAATAACCTAGAACCACAGAAAGGGCGGTTAAGAGGGATATAAGGGCGATTTTAGTTGTTTTGGTTTGCTTCATATTGTCTTACTCCATATTGATCTGCTTGTGCAATAGCACGGTAAACGAAAGCTTTCGAGCTCTCTACTGCTGGTAAAAGTTCATCCCCTTTAACCAAGTGACTGGCGATGCTTGAGGCAAAGGTACATCCTGCACCAGCATTTTGGCCTTGAATGACTGGGTTTTCTAGAACAGTGAAAGTTTGTCCATCATAAAAGACATCCACTGCCTTGTCCTGACTGAGGCGATTGCCTCCCTTAATAATAACTGCTGGCGCTCCTAAATCATGCAATTTCTGAGCTGCAGCCTTCATGTCTTCCAATGTTTTAATTTCCTGATCAGCTAACAATTCTGCTTCAGGAAGATTTGGCGTAATCACACTGACATGAGGGAAAAAGCGAATCAACTCTTGACAGAGCTCACTAACAGCCACGTCGTGCGTTTCCTTGCAGACCAAAACGGGGTCCAATACCACAGGCACTCTTGGACGTTGCTTGATAAAGTCCAAGGCCTTCTCAGCCACACTGACAGTAGGAAGAAGGCCAATCTTAATCCCTGCAAACTCGACATCACGCAAGCTATCCAATTCATGTTGAAAAATGGCATCGTCAGTTGGAAAGACTTCAAACCCCTTCTCTGTCAAGGCTGTCAAACAAGTCACTGCTACAAAACCATGCAAACCATTTAAGGTATAGGTAGCCAAATCAGCTGACAAACCACCACCACTAAAAATATCATTCCCAGAAAGGGCTAAAATACGATTATTCTTCATAACGAATCTCCTTTAAATACAAGCCATTCGGTGCTGCTGTTGGACCTGCTAGCTGCCTGTCCTTCTTCTCCAAAATCAGGTCAATCTGCTCAACTGGCATGCGGTTGTTGCCGATTTTGAGCAGTGTCCCCACCATATTGCGAATCTGCTTATACAAGAAACCATTCCCTGAAAAGCTAAAGGTCAAAAACTGCCCGGTCTCATCAACACTAAGACTGGCTTCTGTAATGGTCCGAACCTTGTCCTCTACACTAGTCCCAGATGCTGTAAAACCGGTGAAATCATGGGTTCCCTCCAGCTTTTTGATTGCCATCTGCATCCGCTCCACGTCGAGGGGATAGGGAAAGTGAGTAGCATAGTGACGGCGCATCGGATTTTTAGGACGCCCCCTATCCACTATAAACTCATAGGTCTTGCTATGTTTGGCATAACGGCAATGAAAATCATCGGCCACAATCTCAATTGAAATCACATCGATATCTTCTGGAGACTGGGTATCCAGAGCAAAACGGAGTCTTTCCTCATCCATCTGATAGGGCAGGTCAAAATGAATGACCTGTCCCAGAGCATGGACCCCACTATCCGTCCTACCAGCACCATGAACAGTGATGGCTTGCCCCTTATTGAGTCTCGTTAAGGTTTTTTCGATTTCCTCTTGAACGCTCCGCGCATGAGGCTGGCGCTGAAAACCAGCAAAGGCATAACCATCATAAGAAATAGTTGCTTTATATCTTGTCATAACTTCTATTTTATCAGGAAATAAAAGTGTAAACAAGTTTAAAAACCAATAATTGTCTGGGTACAAAATTCCCAGAAAGAAAAACTTAGGAAATTAATCCTAAGCTCTCTTTTGAAGTGCGTACATAACAAAGATAGAAGTGACTATCAACCAACATCCTAAAATGGTGAAGACCAACATACCGTTTTGAGTCACCAAGCCAATCGCCCCAAGAATAAACGGTGTCGTAAAGGCCCCAAAGCTACATCCAAGCACTGCAAAAGATGTTGCCTGATTAAGGAGTTTAGCTGGGATTCTTTCAGAAAGAAGCTGAAAGACAGTGGTCAAGGCCACACTGTAAGAAAAACCTGCCACAATACTTCCAACTACCATCACACCCAATGACGGAGACAAGGCAATCACAATTTGCCCCAATCCAAAGGTGATACCTGACCAAAGGAGCAATCTTTCTTTAAACAGAGAGATGAAGAAAGAAAAACTCACACCAGCCAAGATACCAATCAACTGCATGATACTTAAAACCAAACTCGATAACTGGGCATCCCCTAGACCTCTTTCCACCATCAGACTAGGAATACGAATGGTGATAGCTGTATTGGTGCAGACAACAACTGCTGCTTCGACAGCCAATAGAAAAATCAAGCCTTTCATCTGTCCTGTCAAACGAGTCGTTTCGGCCTCTTTTTTCTTTGTTTCTTTCTTTTCTTTCCCATAAGGAACAAAGAGCAGATAAAGAATCAATACTAAAAATCCCGCACTGTAGGCCAAGAAGGTCACTGTCCATCCCAAGGATAAGAGTTGACCGACCACTAGAGTCAAAATCGATGCCCCGACAACTTCTGCTGATCCGCGGAGGCCCAACATCTGGATCCGTGTCTTTCCATGATAGCGTTCGCTGATGATGGAAATAGCCTTGGCATTGATCATCCCAACACCCAAGCCAAATAAAATCCGCATCGCAAAGACAAAGTTGTACTCCTGATACCAGAAGGGAGCTGTTCCACCGATAGAGAGGATGAGAAGGCCCAGACTAATCTGAAGTCTCTCAGGAAACAACCGCTCCAAAAACCCATTTAAAACCAGCATAATCATGATCCCAAAAGAAGGGAGACTGACCAGGAGCTCGATTTGTTCCTTGGGATAGCCTTGATAGTAGTCAAACATGGCTGGCAGAGCACTTGAGATGGAAAAGGAGGTAATCAAAACGAGGGAGAGGGCCAAAATACTAGCCCGTTCTAAATATTGTTTCATGGATTTTCTTTCTATATATTTCTCACTGTTTATCCTTTTAAAAGGAAGATGGCAAGAAAAGAAGGAGCCCGATTGAACTAGAGACTCCGTCCTAACTTTCCTAATAGGAAGACTATTTTCGCTTGATTTGCTTGATCAGATAGAAAATGAAGCCTGCAACCATATACGCCGCAAAAATGATCAAACACCATTTGATAACCACGTCCCAACCCTTGTTCACATTCAAAAAGAAATAGGGGAAGGGATTGTCCTTGGAATTCGGAATATTGAGTTTTAAGACCAGGCCGTTAAACAAGGCAAAAATCATATAAACCAAGGGCAAGATGGTCCACAAGACTGGATCCCAGATCTTGTATTGACCCTGTTTATCGAAGAAGAGAGTGTCGGCTAAAAACCAGAGTGGAACGATATAGTGGCAAAGGAAATTTTCCACACGGTAAAAATCTGTCGCAATCGGAGCAAGCATAAAATGGTAAATCACACAGGTAATCATGATACTCATGGTGACACCACCCTTGAGACGAAGCAGGGTCGGACTTTGCCAATTTTCACCTGAGCGACTCATCACACGAAGCAGATAACCCGTGAAAATCGTTACCAAAAGATTGGACAATACTGTGTAGTATAGGAGCATTCCAAAGCCACCGTGCTTGGTAATCTCCAAATAAACTCCTGTAAATGCCGCTAAGAACAAAAGTACACGGCTATAAAAGATAAATTTGTAGTTCAGTTTCATGGCTAGATTTTCTTAACAAATTCTGACTTGAGTTTCATGGCTCCAAAGCCATCAATCTTACAGTCGATGTTGTGGTCACCTTCTACGATACGGATATTTTTGACACGAGTTCCTTGTTTCAAGTCCTTCGGTGCACCTTTTACTTTCAAGTCCTTGATTAAGGTTACAGTATCGCCGTCAGCCAATTTATTTCCGTTGGCATCGATAGCAACAACACCTTCTTCTACTTCTGCAACTTCTGCAGGATTCCACTCATAGGCACACTCTGGGCAGACCAAGAGACTTCCGTCTTCGTAGACATATTCTGAATTACATTTTGGACAATTTGGTAAGTTGTTCATGGGTTCTCCTTATAACATTTCACTATTTTTTGAAAATCAAAATTTCTCGAACAGCAACTATTATACCGTAAAATCCTACTTTTGACAATGTGTCCTAAGTCCAGCAGACAAAAAATCATGCAACTTTTTACAGTTACATGACTTTTAAAAGATGATTGATCATGGGCACTTATCAGGCGCCTCATGATAAAAGGGGTAGCAACTATATTTTACAAACCAGGAGCTTGTCCAAGTTCTGCTGCAAGCATCCAAACCGTTTTCTCAAGTTCAGCCTTAGCACCAACAAAGATATCGTTTGTAACATCATCGCCTTCTTCATCAGTCACATCCAAAGCTTTTTGGAAAAGAGCGATGAGGTAGCGATAAATCGCTAGAACACGTTCCAAGCTTTCTTCAACGTTACGGAATTCTCCTTCTTCTTCTTCGATCTCACTGTGTTGAAGGAATTCTGTCAAAGTTGAGTAAGGTTTGCCACCAAGAGTGATCAAACGTTCGCTGATTTCGTCAAGATAGCCATCAAGGCTGTCCATGTATTCATCCATTTTTGGATGCCATACGAGGAAACCACGACCACGCATATACCAGTGAACTTGGTGAAGGGCAATGTGAGCCACATACAAGTCCGCTACTGCTTGGTTCAATACTTCCTTTGTTTTTGCCAGTGCTACTGGCGCTGTTTTAGATAATGTTGTTACGTCTTTTAATGCATCTTTTTTCAATTCTACCATTTTTCTCACCTCATAATATTATTTTTGCAACCATATTTATTGATTACTATCTCAGTATACTACACCTAGTAGACAAAAGCAAGAAAATTAACCCATATTAAAAAAGTTGCAATAGACTGATAATTTAAGAAAATGAGCAGATATCTTTTTAGTTATTTTCAGTGTCTTTCCGAGAGAATTGGCTTTGATAAAGGTCATAATAAAATCCTTTTGCAGCCAAGAGGCTTTCATGATTTCCCTGTTCAATTATCTGCCCATCCTTAAGAACGAGAATCTTATCCGCTTCTTGAATGGTAGAGAGGCGGTGGGCGATGACAAAGCTGGTTCTTCCCTTCATCAAGCGTTTCATGGCTTTTTGAATCAAGAGTTCCAAACGGGTATCAACTGAGGAAGTCGCTTCATCCAGAATGAGAATTTTAGGATTGGCTAGGAGAGCACGCGCGATGGTCAAAAGTTGTTTTTGCCCGAGGGAAATATTGCTGGACTCTTGGTTCATCTCCATGTTGTAACCGCCAGGAAGAGTTCGGACGAAGTGGTCTACATTTGCCGCTTTGGCAGCTTCTATTATTTCCTCGTCACTGGCGTCAAGATTTCCAAAACGTAGGTTTTCTTTAATCGTACCTTCATAAAGCCAAGCATCCTGCAAGACCATCCCAAACTGACGGCGGTAGTCTTGACGTGACAACTGGCGAATATCCTGCCCGTCAACCAAGATTGCGCCTGCTGTGACATCGTAAAAGCGCATAAGCAGATTGATTAAGGTCGTCTTACCAGCTCCAGTAGGACCAACAATCGCCACCATCTCTCCCGGTTGAACTTCTAGATTAAAGTCTCGTATCAATGGCTTGTTTTCAACATACTGAAAGTCAACCTGCTTGAAGGTCACCTGACCTGTTAAGGGTTCAAGGATTTCAAGTTCCTCTCCCTTAACTTCCTCTGTCTCATCTAAGATGTCGAAGATACGGTCTAACGAAGACTTGGCGCTTTGCATTTGACCCGCAAGTTGTGTGATATTTTGGATCGGTTGACTGACCTGCCAAACGTACTGAACAAAGGCCTGCATATTCCCCACTGTCAAACGACCCGCAATCACTTGCAAACCACCGAGAACTGCAACGATCAGATAGGTCAAGTCCGATACAGCATGGAGGGCTGGCATCATGAGTCCAGAGATAAAGCTGGCTTTAAAACCAACACGTTGGAGGTCGTCTGTAATCTTAGAAAATTCCTTATGAGAAGTTTCCTCACGACCGTAGAGTTTCAAGACATTAAAACCTGTAAGATTTTCCTGCACATAACCATTCATCCGTCCTAAAATAGCCGCCTGCTCTTTAAAATAAGGCTGAGAACGTTTCAGGATACTTCTAGCACCAAAATAGGTCACTGGAATGGATAGAATCACCACTATAGCCAGTTGAAAGTTCAAGTATAAAACCATTCCCATCACGAGGACAATCGTCAGAACGGCATTGACAATTTGGAGAAAAGACTGTTGAAGAGCGTTGGATACTGTCTCAACGTCACTGGTAAAGCGTCCCAATAAATCACCAAATTGGTGTTTGTCAAAGAAAGATACAGGGATACGATTGATTTTTTCAGTCATTTCATTTCGCAGATCTTGGGTCATGGACTGGACCGCATTAGTCATGAAATAGTTGGAATAATAAGACCCAAGTTCATACAAGAGACCTCTAAAGAGGTAAATGATTAAAACCGTTCCGATGTAGCCAGTATTGATACTAGCACCTGAAAGGCCCTTAGCCATATCTAAGAGGTTTTTTGTCAACTCCGTAATGGCCAGCCCCAAGACAAAAGGCTCCAAGACACTCATGACCACACTCAAAACTTTTAGAAAGACTGCAAAAAAGACAGAAAAACGGTAGGCTTTCAAATAGCTCCACAAACGAGCCAAACTAGATTGTGTTTTCATATTTCCTCCTATTCTTCTGTTAGAGATGCATTTTTCAACTGCGACTCAGCAATTTCACGATAGATATCATTGGTTTCCATCAATTCCTCATGGCGACCGCGACCCACGATTTCTCCCTTATCAAGAACAATAATCTGGTCCGCATCCATGATGGTTCCGACACGTTGAGCGACAATCAAAACTGTAGCATTCTGTGTTACTTCCTTGAGACCACGGCGTAAAATAGCATCCGTGCGATAATCCAAGGCTGAGAAGGAATCGTCAAAAATATAGATATCAGGATTCTTTATAACCGCTCGGGCAATTGAGAGACGTTGTTTCTGCCCTCCAGAAAGATTGCTTCCTCCTTCAGCTAGATGAGTCGCAAAGCCTTCTTCTCGGCTTTCGATAAAATCTTTGGCTTGCGCCACGTCCGCTGCCTGATGTAGGTCTTTGTGACTAGCATCTTCCTTCCCATAGCGGATATTTTCAGCGATAGTTCCTGTAAAAAGCAAGGCCTTCTGCGGGATAAAACCAATCTTTTGACGGAGAGACTTGAGGCGATAATCCCTCACATCAACACCATCTACTTTAATTTTTCCAAGTGTGACATCGTAAAAACGAGGAATCAATTGCACAAGAGAGGATTTACCAGATCCGGTCGAACCGATAAAAGCAATGGTTTCACCTGGTTTGGCACTGAAAGAAATATTGTGCAAAACAGGATTTTCCGTCTCACCAGGATAGGCAAAAGTAACATTTTCAAATTCCAAATAGCCGTGGGTTGCTGTCTCTCTAACGCCTCCTTCATTGGGATCAATAGAAATTGGCATATCCATGACTTCTTTCAAGCGTTCACTCGAAACGGCTGTACGAGGGTACATAGTGAAGAGATTGGATAGGAAAAGGAAGGACAATAGGGCGTGAAAACTATATTCGATAAAGGCTACTAGGTCCCCAATTTGCAAGCTTCCTTGTTTGATAGGGTCCAGAGCAAACCAGACAATAGCCACAATCATGGCAATGATAATCTGAACAAACAAAGGTTCCGTCAAACCGGTTAGTTTAAATAGACGATTAGAATTAGCTGCATAGACTGCATTTTGTCCTGCAAAGCGTTCCTCTTGAAATTCCTCACGGGCAAAGGCACGAATGACACGGAGTCCCATCAGGTTTTCCCTAGCATATTGGTTTATCTTATCTAAAGTAGCCTGCTGCTTCTCTGATAAAGGACGCGTCTTGACAGCCACATAAATGACCACCACAGCCAAGAAAGGTACTGCAAAAGCCACTATCCAGGCTAATGACGGGCTGGTCAAAAAGATCATTAAGATACTAGACAACATCATCATGGGAGTGATGACACCCAGTTTTAAGGTCTGTTCTGCAAATTGCATGAGAACAAAGGAATCACTGGTAATACGAGTAACCAGTGATGACACCCCAATCTTTTCATATTCATGATGAGAATACTCTTGTAATTTGGCATAGAGATCATCTCTCATATCCTTGACCATATTGGTCGTTAACTTACTAGCAGCATAGGCTAAGACTATACGTCCCAAGGTTCCACATAGGATAATCACCAGCATGATTGCCGCCCAAAAATACAATTGCTGTTCATTCCCTTTATTCACACCTTCATCGATCATCCGAGCTAGAACAGTCGGTAGTCCCAGATTGACGATAACAAAGAAAACCGCTCCAAGGAAATCCAAGAATAACCACTTGGGATATTTTTTCAAATAAGACCAAATATAGAGCATAACTCCCCCTTTCATAACTTTTTGATATAGAAAAGAGCGCGCATCTGCACGCCTTTCTTTCCCTAAGGAACTTTCCTAGTCTAGAAAAATTCCTCTTTCACAAGAATGCTCCAAGTAAAAATAAGACAGGCAGTCAAAGTCACCTGGTACTTTTGACTGTCTGTCTGGAAAAAACTAGATTATTTTACAAAGTCAAGCAATGCCAAGAAGCTTTCAGCTTCAAGTGACGCACCACCAACAAGGGCACCGTCAACGTCTGGGCAAGCCATGTATGAAGCAACGTTTTCAGGTTTAACTGAACCACCATATTGAACACGAACTTTGTCCGCAACTTCTTGACCAAAGTCGGCAGCTACAACATCACGAACAACTTTACACATTTTTTGTGCATCGTCTTGTGAAGCTGATTTACCAGTACCGATAGCCCAGATTGGCTCATAAGCGATAACTGATGCAGCAACTTGTTCAGCTGTCAATCCAGCCAATGCAGCAGATACTTGAGCACCTACGAATTCAGCAGCTTTACCAGCTTCGTAAATTTCAAGTGACTCACCACAACAGATGATTGGAAGCATACCGTTTGCAAAGATTGCTTTTGCTTTTTTGTTGATATCTTCGTCAGTTTCATGGAAGTAGTCACGGCGTTCTGAGTGACCGATAACAACGTAGTCAGTACCGATTTCTTTCAAAACTTGTGGGCTAGTTTCACCAGTGAAAGCACCTGCATTTTCAAAGTAGCAGTTTTGAGCAGCAACTTTAAGGTTTGAACCTTTAGCAGCAGCAAGAACAGTTGTCAAATCAAGAGCTGGAGCTGCGATACCTGCTTCAACAAGGTCTGATGAAGGAAGTTTTGATGCAACGGCTTCAACGAATGCTTTTGCTTCTTCTGGATTTTTGTTCATTTTCCAGTTACCAGCGATAAATGGTTTACGTGACATTTCACATACCTCTTTTTTCATTTTATTCACTATTATTCTATCATATTTATAAGGAGCTTGCAAACCTTACTCTAATTTTCAAGATTTTTCAAGTGACTAATCTTGCCACAAATTCATAGCATCAAGGAAATCAGCCGAAGCTTGAACTTGTTTGGGATTGTTTGCTTCTCTCTCAGCTCGTTTAGCCTCTACCTGAGCCACCGACTGAATGCCTTCATGGCGCCAGTTTCGTAAGATTGCCTGAATATATTTCCAATTTGGCTTACCATTTAGAACGGCTTCTCGGAGAGCCTCCTTAATCAAATCCGCCTTGATCTCGTCTTCTTTGACAGTCTTGGAAAGATCTTCGATTTCAAATGGTGTTAATAGGCGTCCCAATTCCTGCTGAAAAGTTTCAACCAGATCTTTCAACTGATTCTGCGGGTTTGGGGCAGTTGCAACTGGAGTCTGACTGTCCAACAAGCTATCCAAGCGTTCAAAAGCCAAACTAGCATCAAAAATCAGCTCAATTTCCCCATTTAGTTCAATCGTTCGATATTGTAGTAGCCCATTTTCAGTCAAGTTTGAAATGGATTGGTTGACATCTGCAAGTTCTTTTCCAATAGTTTCTGCAATTTGGCTTGGCGATAGCTCATCCAAAGCAGATGTATTTTGTAGATAGAAAAATTGCCAGACGAGAAAATCTTCGCTGGAAGGAAAGAGTTCCTTAAAATGCAAGAGCAGGGCACTTGGCAAAACCAAGTTCCCTGATTTAAAAGCGTCAAAATATGTCATAATTCCTCTTATAAATATCCAAATGCAGCCGCATCATCCTCTACCTTTCTCCAGTCAAAAGGGGTTTCTTGATAAACTGCATAGTTAACCCAGTTACTGAAAAATAGAGCAGCTGAAGAAGACCAACAGAGACACGGTGTCTCATTCACATCATTATTTTTAAAGTAATTTTCTGGAATGTGAGGATTAAGCCCTGCCTCACAATCACGAAAATACTCTTTTGCTAGAGTATCACGGTCATATTCTAAATGACCAAAACTATAAATTTCACGAAGATCCCGACTGGCTAAAATAGAAACGCCAACTTGTTCCCCCTCAGAGAGGATTTCCAGATTGGTTTTTCCTAAAATCTCTTCCTTATAGATTTCTGTATGACGAGAATGGGGAGCCACATAGCTATCATCAAAACCTCTAAAGAGAAGATGGCCCTCTTTCAAGGTATCCTGCGGGTAAATGCCTGACAATTTCTGCTCCATCTGGTGTTTATCAACTCCATAGCGAGCATAAAGACCTGCTTGGGCACCCCAGCAGATATGAAGGGTCGAATAGACATGGGTCTTGGACCACTCAAGCACCTGACTGAATTCCTCCCAATAGTCCACTTCCTCAAATGGTAAATGCTCAATCGGAGCCCCTGTGATAATCATCCCATCAAAATACTCGTCCTTGACTTCAGGAAAAGTTTTATAAAAAGTCTCCATATGCTCTGCACGAGTCGTCTTGGAACGGTGGCTCTCCATATAGAGAAAGTCTATGTCCAATTGCAAAGGAGTATTTGCTAAATGCCGTAACAACTGGGTCTCTGTGACCACTTTTTTGGGCATTAGGTTTAAAATCAAAATTTTCAAGGGACGGATATCTTGGTGGGCCGCACGTTGATCATCCATGACAAAGATATTCTCTGTCCGTAAAATCTCAACAGCTGGCAATTTTTTATCAATTCTAATCGGCATAACCTTCTCCTAACTGTACTCTTTTAGAAATAATTGAATGTGTTTGAAGTCAAATCTCAAACACTTAGTCCTTTTATTATACTGCAAGAAGATATAGTTTTCAATTATAGTTTTTCTCTAACTAGCTATAGTTTGTTTATATAGCAGATGAAGAGAAAACAGCCCCAAGGACTGTTTTTCATTAATAATGCATAAGTACCTTGTAATCGTAATCTCCGATTTTTTCACGGCCTTTAAGCTCATCCAACTCAATCAAGAAGGCACAACCGGCTACAACTCCACCAAGTCTTTCAATCATCTCAATGGTTGCTTTGACAGTTCCACCTGTTGCCAAAAGATCATCTACGATGAGAACACGTTGACCTGGCTTAATCGCATCAGCATGCATGGTCAAGGTATCAATACCGTACTCTTTCTCATAGTCAGCAGAAATGACTTCACGTGGCAATTTCCCTGGTTTACGAACAGGTGCAAAGCCAATTCCCAATTCAAAAGCAACTGGGCAGCCAACAATAAATCCACGAGCCTCTGGGCCCACGATCATGTCAATTTTTTTGTCTGTTGCATACTGAACAATTTCACGAACAGCGTAGCTATAAGCATTTCCATCTGCCATCAAAGGGCTGATATCACGGAAGGTAATGCCTTCCTTAGGATAATTTTCAATCGTTGCGATATAATCTTTTAAATTCATCTTTTTCTTTCTTTTAAAGTTTTTACTCTCTATTATACCATATTTTCTGTGAAAGGAGAAATAGAAGATTTTTATTTGCTACTCCATGATTTCGTTCTGACTATTTGAGATTCAAGCTTTAATCCAACCATTGAATATAGGCTGTTTTATCTTCACTATTATAACCAGCTCCTTTATAAAAATTCTGAGTACTTGCATTTTTAGAACCTGTCAGAAGCATCATCTTATAACAATTTTCCTCTTTAGCTATCTGTTTAGCGTATTCAAGACAAGCGCTTGCATACCCTTTCCCTCTATCTTCTTCTCGGGTCACCACATTTTCTATCAAAGCATAGGGTCTCACACCTCTTGTCAAATTGGGAATAATGACACAAATACAGGAGGAGACTATTCTTCCTTCCACCTCTTTCACGATAACATGATGGCGCTGGTCAGAAATCATCTCACTCCATACTTGCTGCAAATGAAGACTATCTTCTGGAATCTCTTTCTCATGTAAGGACAGGTAGAGATTTAATAACTCAAATAAATCCTCCTGTACAGCTTCTCTTAACAAATTTATTTCCTCCATTCCTTAATTGATAAATTTGAATAAAAAAACTCTGACCGAAGCCAGAGATTTTAGTTGATTAAAGTGAGTTTACGTCAACCTTGATACCAACACCTTGAGTAGTTGTGATTGTCAAGTTTGTTACGTAAGTTCCTTTAGCTGTAGCTGGTTTTGCTTTTTGGATTGTTTCGTTGAAAGCTTTAAAGTTTTCAACCAATTTTTCAGCTTCAAATGATACTTTACCGATGATTGCTTGAACGTTACCTGCACGGTCAGCACGGTAAGTGATTTTACCACCTTTAGACTCTTCAACTGCTTTAGCAACATCCATTGTTACAGTACCAGTTTTAGGGTTTGGCATCAAGTTACGTGGTCCAAGGACACGTCCAAGACGTCCAACAAGAGCCATCATGTCAGGTGTAGCGATAACTACGTCAAAGTCCAACCAACCGTCGTTGATTTTCGCAACAAGGTCATCTTCACCAACGAAGTCTGCACCAGCAGCTTTTGCTTCTTCAGCTTTTGCACCACGTGCGAAAACAAGAACGCGTGAAGTTTTACCAGTACCGTTTGGCAATACCATTGCGCCACGGATTTGTTGGTCAGCTTTTTTAACGTCGATGTTCAAGTTGTAAGCAACTTCTACAGTTGCGTCAAATTTTGCAAAGTTAGTTTCTTTTGCAAGTGCTACAGCTTCTTCTACGCTGTACGCTTTTGTGCTGTCGATTTTCTCAAGTGCAGCACGAAGTTGTTTGCTTTTTTTAGCCATTTTCTATTCTCCTTGTAAGTGGTTCAATCGATTTTCATCTCCCACGTCACTCCTCGAAATGATGAAGTCTTGCGGGTATTCAGTCTATTAATTTTCTTTTCCTACTTCGTTAAGTTCCTTTGCTGTACCCAAGTACAAGCATCAGTCACTTGCCTAGTATGAAAAGCAACTAATAGACTGCTGTGAGATTTTCTACTGTGTTATTGATTAGTCAACAACAGTGAATCCCATAGAACGAGCAGTACCTTCGATCATACGCATTGCAGACTCAATGTTTGCTGCGTTCAAATCTGGCATCTTAGTTTCTGCAATTTCTTGTACTTGTGCACGAGTAACTGTAGCAACTTTAGTTTTGTTAGGTGTACCTGATCCTTTTTCAACACCTGCAGCTTTTTTCAAAAGAACAGCAGCTGGTGGTGTTTTTGTAACGAAAGTAAATGATTTGTCTTCGTATACTGAGATAACAACTGGAATGATCATACCAGCTTGGTCAGCTGTACGAGCGTTGAACTCTTTTGTGAATCCCATGATGTTGATACCAGCTTGACCAAGAGCAGGTCCAACTGGTGGAGCTGGTGTAGCTTTACCAGCAGGGATTTGCAATTTTACAAGTTTTTCGACTTTTTTAGCCATTTTTAAATCCTCCTTTGTGGTTTTGGCGGTAATTAAAGATTTTTACCTCCCACAAGTATGCTTTACACATACCCATCTATTATACACTATTTATCTAAAAATGCAAGAGAAAAATTTCTTTTTTAATCGACGTAATCTCCGCCTTCAAAGCCATAGTATTCTTCCAAACTAAGGCCAGTTGCAGCAATTTCTTTGGCTTCTTTTCCAACATAGCGGAGATGCCATTCTTCTGCCATGTAGCCAGTCTCTTTTTCCTTTCCTTTGAGATAGCGCACAACAAAACCATAGTCAGCCGCATGATCTAAGAGCCACTGAGCTGCCTTCTCCTCTGTCACCAATTCTCCATTAGTCCCGATCAAATCAAAAGCAAGACCCGTTTGGTGTTCACTGTAACCTGGGCGAGCTGAGTAGCGATCAGCTGCTTCCTTACCGTCTTGATTCACATAGTCTTGATAAAGTTTGGTTTGAGTTTCATAACTTCTAAAACCACTGTAGTGATCGCTGATTGGGTAGCCAGCTGCTTGCATTGCTGCAATGAGTTTCAGCAACTCTGCTTTAGCTGTTGGATTTTCTCCTGGATTATAGTCTTTTGACAAAGGATAGTGCTTATTAGCTATGACGATTTCATCGTACTTCCCTTGAATACTATAGTAGTCTCCCTTATTGACAACTTCTGCCTTCTTCTGACTAGAGGTTTGAGATTTGCTCCCTACAGTTCCTTCAGGTTGACTAGTTTGTTCCGTTTTTTGAGTGTTTTCTTCATTTTTAGGTTTTTCTTGAGAACATGCTGCTAGGGTTAATGCTAGTAAACCAGATAAAACGATGTATCTTTTTTTCATTTTTTCTTCCTCTCTTATACCAAGTGCTTCTCTAATTCATCGGATAAGGCTTTAATCATTTGTTCCAACTCAGGGGATTGCACTTGGTAAGCTTCTGCTGCCATTTCTTCCCAGGGCACCCACCAGACTGGACCACGACCATTAAGCCCATGACCCTTCATATCACCTGACCGTCTTGGAAAGAGGTGCCAGTGAGCGTGGGCATCTCCATTTCCTAGAAGTTCGATGTTCATCTTTTCAGCTTTAAACGTTTTGGCGACAGCTTCTTGGACCAAACTCATTTCCTCTAGAAAACGAAGTTTTACAGAAGTCTCCATATGGTGGAGTTCTGTGACATGCTCTTTTGCCAGAAACAAGGTATAGCCCTTAAAGTATTGGTGGTCTCCAATGACAACATAGCCTGTTTCTAGTTCTTTCACAAAGTAGGGATTTTTCCCTGCCTTGATCCATTCAATTCTTTGACAAATCAAACACATATTAGTCTACCAATGCACTCTTGAGATAGGCGTCTACCATACGCTCGGTCGCCACGACTGAATCAATGTGTGTTCGTTCGTAAGAGTGACTGGACTCAATACCAGCTCCAAGGAGGGCGTGTTTGACCTCTGCTCCTGCTGACATAGCCGCTGAAGCATCCGAACCGTAAAATGGATAAATGTCGAGCTTAAAAGGAATATCTTGCTCCTTCGCCAAAGTTACCAAGTGTTGACGGAAGTCATAGTGATAGGGACCTGAAGCGTCCTTGACACAGATAGAAACTGTATACTCATCCGTCTGCTGGTCATCGCCCATAGCTCCCATATCCACAGCTAGATATTCCACTACCTGAGCTGGAATATTGGAGTTGGCACCGTGACCAACCTCTTCAAAGACTGAAAAGGCAAAATGAGTTGTTACTGGCAACTCAATTCCCTCCTCCTTATAAACACGAAGAAGATTGAGCAGAATTGCCGCGCTGACCTTGTCGTCCAAGTGACGAGACTTGATAAAACCAGTCTCTGTCACGACAGTTCGCGGGTCAAAGCTGATAAAATCACCGATCTCAATGCCCATGGCGCGGGTTTCTTTTTCATTGGTTACTTTTGCATCCAAACGCACTTCCATATTGTCCTGCGTACGTTCTGCAGTTCCTGCATCCTTGTAGACATGACAAGAAGTCTGGTGGATGAGGATGGTCCCAGATACCGTTTGACCTGTGCTAGCCACATGAACGGTACAGTTTTCTCCTTCAATCATGTTCCAAGGAAAACCACCAATACGATCCAATTTGAGACGGCCATCTGGTTTGACTGCACGAACAATAGCACCCAGCGTATCCACATGGGCTGTCACATAGCGTTGTTGTTCATCATTTTGACCTTTAATGGTCACATTGACACCACCCTTAGCTGTACGAACAGGCTGGTAACCAAGTTTCTCTAAAGTATGGACTAGATAGTCTGAGATCTCACGAGTAAAGCCTGTTGGAGATGCAATAGCGGTTAGTTCTTTGATATAGTTTATAGTCTGATTCATTTCTTCACCTCTTTTGCTACCTATTATAGCACATTTCAGTAGAGAGGAAAAAAGAAAAATCACTCCTGTAGAGTTGACTTACAAAAGTGATTTCTATTTTTTATTCCATTTCAAAAACATCGCTTTCTTGCTTGTTTGGTAAAACCAAGGAAAGCAAAATTCCAATAATAGCTGGCACCAACCACGGTAGAGAGGCAGCTGCAAACGGAAGAGCATTGACGAGATTTGCTAGAAACTCAATCTTAAAGGAACTTCCAAGAACACTTGCAAGAGCGATTGCTGTAACTACTCCTATTGTCAACTGCATACCCGGTTTTGATAGGGCAACAAACTTATTAACAATCACGATCATCACAATGGCGATGGTGATTGGGTACAAGATTACCAGTACTGGCACTGAATACTTAATGATTGCATCAAGACCAAGATTTGCAATAGCAAATCCAATCAAGGTAAAGGCAGTGGCATAGACCTTGTAGCTGATTTGTGGGAAACGACCGTTAAAGAACTCGGCTGTCGACACAATCAAGCCAACTGTCGTTGTGAAGCAGGTTACAGTTACCATAACAGCAAGGAAGAGTTGAGCTGTTGAACCAAAGATTTCCTGAGTTGCTTGTGACAAGATATAAACACCTGGTGTTCCACCCTTCATCACTTCTGCTGGTACTGGGAAATGATTTCCAAGGAATCCTAAACCAATGTAAAGAGCGCTAAAGGCAAGAGCTACAACGATACCAACAACCCAAATGGTTGAAATGTACTCTTTCTTACTTGAGAATCCAAGTTGTTTCAAGGTTTGAACAGCGATTACACTGAAGGCCACTGAGGCTAGGGCATCCAAGGTGTTATAGCCTTCTAGGAAACCTGTCCCAAAAGCAGAAGATTGATAGGCTGCTGAAGCTACTTGAGGACTAGTTCCACCGTATTTGAAAGCTCCTAGAACAACTAAGATAACAATCAAAATCGCAAAGACTGGCGTTAAAACACGTCCGATTCGATCCAAAATCTTTGAAGGGTTGAGTGAAATCAGATAGGCTGCTGCAAAATACAGCACAGTAAAGATAATCAATCCTAGACCTTTATTTGCTTCAGACAAGAGGGGGCTAATCCCAACTTCATAAGCTGTTGTAGCTGTACGCGGAATAGCAAAGAAGGGACCAATCGATAGATAGAGGACTGCAAGATAAAGCGTCGCAAACCAAGGTGAGATTTTCTTAGAAATCTCGTGAATGTATCCTTTCGGGTTTAGAGTTCCAATAATAAGTGTCAAGACAGCAATACCGACACCTGAAAAGACAAAACCTGCGATGGCAGGAAGAAACTGTTCTCCAGATAAAGCACCTAGAGAAGGTGGAAAAATCAAGTTTCCCGCACCAAAAAATATTCCAAACAGGAGCAAGCCTGTTAGAGCACCTTTTTTAGCCATAAAAATCTCCTTCATATTTCTAAAATACTGACCTAGTATACCATGATTAAGACTCTGAAAAAAGTATCCAAAATTAATCATTGAATGTTTTCAATATTTTTAAAAATAAGAATTGTCTAAAAACAAAAAACCCTCACTCAGTTGGAACCGAGCAAGGGAAGATTAGGATCTATCACCATATAGGTTTAAAGATTTTCAAAGGCCGTCATTCCACCTTGGACATTGATAACGTCATAACCCTTTTCAGCTAGAAATTGACAAGCACGCGCTGACCTCATCCCAGATTTACAAATGACATAATGCAAGAGGTCCTTGTCCAACTGATCATAAGTATCAGCCAATTGACTAAGCGGTAAGTTGTGGGCACTTTCTAAATGAAGCGTCTCGAACTCTTCTACTTCTCTCACGTCTAAGACTGAAAGGGATTCTTTCTGATAGAGCTGGTAAAATTCATCGAAGACTATTTCTTTCATTCTTTTTCTCCTAATACTCTTCGAAAATCTCTTCAAACCACGTCAGCGTCGCCTTACCGTAGTTATGGTTACTGACTTCGTCAGTTCTATCCACAACCTCAAAACAGTGTTTTGAGCTGACTTCGTCAGTTTTATCTGCAACCTCAAAGCTGTACTTTGAGCAGCCTGCGGCTAGCTTCCTAGTTTGCTCTTTGATTTTCATTGACTATAAAATCGTTTTAATTCTTTTTTTCAAATCTGGCACCACTTCTACCTCAAACCAAGGATTTTTAGCCATCCAGATTTGATTACGGGGAGAAGGATGAACCAGAGGGAAAAATTCTGGTAGATAGTCTTTGTAGTGTTTTACCCGTTCTGTTACCTTGCCACTAACTTTCTCATGTAAATAGTAGGCTTGGGCATATTGGCCAATCAAAAGGGTCAATTCAATATTGGGACATCCTTTGAGGAGTTGTGGGTGCCATTTTTCGGCAAAGCCTTTACGGGGTGGAAGGTCGCCTGATTTTCCATGTCCTGGGAAATAAAAGTCCATGGGAATAACTGCAAACAAGCCCGAATTGTAAAAGGTATCTTCATCTACACCTAGCCACTCACGCAGACGATCACCACTCTTATCCTTCCAATAAATCCCAGCTTCTTGCGTTTTAAACCCCGGAGCTTGACCGACGATATTGATACGTGCTGTTTTTGGCGCTGCAAAGAGAGGTTCGATTCCGCGTTCTGTATAGCTGGTATTCTGTGGATCCGCCATAATGGCTTGCTTGATTCTTTCAATTTGAGACATCTGTTTTCCCTCCAAAAAGAAGTCCAAGCATAAAATCTCAGACTTCTATAGCTTTATTTGATCAATTCATAAATAGCTTCAGCATAGATTGCTGCTGCTCGGAAGAGATCGTCCAAGGCGATAAATTCATTGGCTTGGTGCATGGTATCGATTGAGTCTGGGAACATAGCACCGTAGGCAACCCCGCGTTCAAGCAAGCGGCCAAAGGTACCACCACCGATGACTTGTTCGTGACCTTGAAGCCCAGTTTGTTTTTCATAAACATTCAACAAGGTTTGCACAAGTGGATCTTCCATCGGTACATAGTGAGGTGTATGACCATGTTCAGAAAGGCTAACAGAAGCAACTGGCAAGTTTTCTAGGATTGACTTGATTTGCTCTGGGCTTGTTCCTTTTGGATAACGGAAGTTGAGGGCAATGGTATTGTCAGCACTTGTTTCGTCAAAGCGGAAGACACCCGCATTCATAGAAAGGTCACCCATCTTTTCATCCACATGAGCAACCTTGAGATTTTCACCCTCATGGTCATTCAAGAGAATCTTACCAGCGATTTCAAGGTAGTCTTTGGCTGGTCCAGCAAAGTCAAACTGGCTGAGGAAGAGTGCTAGGTAGGTCGCACCATTGACACCTGAGACAGGCATAGCACCATGAGCTGATTTCCCAATGATGGTCACCTTGTATTTGCCAGCATCTTCTTGAATTTCTCCTCTGAGTTTGTGTTCTGCAACAAAGGCATCTAGTTTAGCTTGCAAGTCAGCCAAATCACCTGAAACGACTGCTGTCGCTGATTCAGGTACCATGTTTTCACGTAAACCACCTGTGAAGCTGTGAAGGCGGGCAGCACCTGCATTTTCACCTGCAAAGTGGAGGTATTCTGTGATATTTCCTTTTTCACCATTAATGATAGGGAATTCAGCGTCTGGAGAGAAACCAAAGTCTGGTTTTGCAAGTCCTACATGTTCAAAGTAGTAGTCCATATCTGCCCAGCCTGATTCTTCGTCCGTTCCGACGATGAAACGAACTTTTTTAGAAGTTGGAAGGCCCAATTCTTTGATGATTTTCAAGCCATAGTAACAAGCTGTTGTAGGCCCCTTGTCGTCTGAAGCCCCACGCGCATAAAGACGACCGTCTTTGATAGTTGGTGTGTAAGGATCTGTGTCCCAACCGCTACCAGCTGGCACCACGTCCATGTGAGCAAAGATTCCGAGAACTTCTTCTCCTTCACCAAACTCAAAATGCCCTGCGTAGTTATCGACATTCTTAGTTGGATAGCCGTCACGGTCTGCGATTTCAAGGAATTTTTCCAAGGCTTTTACTGGACCAGGTCCAAATGGATGCTGCGCATCTGCCCTGCTATCATCACGTTCTGAGTTGATTTCCAAAAGGCTAAACAAGTCAGCCAAAAGGTTTTCTTTGCGTTTTTCTACTTCTGCTGTAAAATCAATTGTTGTCATTTTTTCTTCCTTCTATCTTTTCTCGATGATTTCATCCACTGGCAAGCGGTAGCTTGGTTCCAATTTTTCATCTGTGTAACCCACTGTAATCAAGAGTTCTGGGCGGAATCGGTCTTCAATGTCCAAAACTTCGTTGGCTTTTGATTTGTCAAATCCAAGAATAATGTTAGAATCGATTCCCTGGTCAGTCAAAGCAAGAACTAAGTTCATGGCTACTAGTCCCGCATTAAGGGCCAAGTAGTCACTAACTTGCTGTTCACTGTAACGTGCAAATTCAGCAGGCAGATTCTTCATAAAATATTGAAGTTGCTCTTCAGAAAAGTTATTAGCGCCGCCAACTCGGGCAATCTTACGAGCACGTTTAGCCAAATCTGTGTCTGTAAACAAGGCAATGGTTACAGGTGCTGATGACACCTGCTCAAAGTTCGAACCATATGCCAACTTTGCCAGTTCAGCATTTTTTTCACGAACAACCACAAACTTCCATGGCTGGCTGTTGTGGGCACTTGGGGCCAAGGTTGCGATTTCGATAGCCGTACGCACATCTTTGGGATCTACTGGTTTATCAGTAAAATGCTTAGTCGCATGACGTTTTTTATTTAATTCAAGAAATTTCATAATCGATTTCCTTTTCTAATTCTACTGCATCCATTCTACCATATTTTGAAAGAGCTTGCAGAGATTTTTCATAGGAAAAGCAAGAGCAAAAAAAACGGCTCTGTGCAGTTTGTAGTAATTATTCTATATCACTCACTATAAAATTAGCAAATGGAATCATACTGAGATAGCTTCTCCGTTGTCACTTCTTCCAACTTTTTCTTTACCTGACCTTTTATGGCCGTATCCATCTGTGATTTTATTTTCCCAATAGCGACTTTTGTCTCCTCCGCACTTTCTCTCACTTTTTCTTTATAGTTGGTTTGCAAAGAATTTTTTTCCTTTAAGATTACTGTCGCCATTGTATAGATTCTATTCCTCTCCATCATGCGATACATCTGACGTAAAGCAAATTCATATTCTTCATCTGTATAATATTCATTTAACGGCGCGAGCATATGACCTCCTTAAATCTCCGATTGTCTGTTCTAACTCATCTTGCTTTTTACGATAATCTCTGTTTAACAAATCCTCTCGATACTGCAATTCATCTTCTCTACGCCTACATGCAAACTGAGAATCCTCCATCAATTGTTGTAAACTCCTATAAAACTGTTCTCCATCTTGGTAACTGTGTTGTCCTTTTTGAAGAAAGGCATCCATTTTGCCAGCTTCGTCTTCTACGATTCGGGCAAGGCGGTCTCGACGTTCATAGAGTTCGTTGCGTTGATTCGTAAACGTTGCTTTCCGCTTTAGATACTCATCTTCCAAACCATAATACTCTCTTTCTTTTGCTTTTAACTTTTGGAAGACTAAATCCGACTGTTCCATTTTCTAAATTCTCCTGCCAATTCCTTATCTGTAGCTAGTTTATTCTCAATGACTTGGATAATCTGTTGGTTAAGGGTATCAAACTCTGTGGCTAGTTTTTCAGCCTTTTGATTCATTTGCTCAAAATCTTGCTCAACTGAACCGACAATCGTATCCTGAGTCACACCTTCAGACGCAAAAGTCGATAGGACTTCGTCATAGCTCAGGTATCGGAAACTACTAAAGTCAAGCTGATTCCATAGTTCTTGTGCTTTTGACACCACCTCCTCTTGAAGGTGCTTGATGTCGTCTGCACCAGCTCGAGCCGCATTAGCCATTCCTTCCCCTAGAGCCATTCCCTGCAAGCTATCCAAATATATCTCTTCCCTACTTGACAAGCCATCTGCCGAGAGGTAGCTTTTTATTTTTTGGTAGCGGTACATACCTGCTGTTGTTTCTGCTAGCGCTGTTACTTTGAGATTCGTGACTCGTTTTCCGTCCAAATCAACTAGCTGGCCGTTCTCATCAAATCGCCACTGGGACAAGTTATGATATTCTAACTTGTCACCCCAGTTATCTTTTGCAGGATAGATATAGGGATAGATGGCTGTTTGAGTCGTATTTCCCGTAATATTCCCAATAACATCATACTTATGACGATAATTGCGAAATTGTTCTGGATGTTCTTGCATGTACTTGATTTCTTCTTTCGAAATCAAGTTATGAATATCTGGCCCGTTGTACCCAACATTGGCATAACCTCGCTTTAAAGCGACATACATAGCCAGAGACTCTCCAAGCGAATGCCCCGCAGTTGTGATTTTAGCAGAGGGATCTTTTTGCCTGACCTCTTCCTCCACCTCCTTGGCATAATTCAAAGCTGTCACAAACTGAGAATCTACTTCTTTCGCAGAATTTAGTCCTGAACGAGACTGTAGTTTATCCCTCCCAAGCCCTAAAGACTGTGCATCCGTTTCAAGATCCTTTATGTCATCTTTATTCGTTCCTGCATAAGCAATCACTACATGGCTATAATCCACATTCCCATTTTTATCCACAGGAGCAACCGCCATCGCCTGCATACCGTTGGAGATGTTGTCTTTTGCACTAAGAACTCGAAAAGTTTGTCCATTTGATTTAAAAATCTTATCGTCTCTCCAAGGTCGTTTTACTTTTCCTGCATCAACATTATAAACTCCATCGACAATATCATTATAATTTTTATCTGTTATTTTCATCACTTACTCCAATATTTCACTTTAATATTATCTATTGTTTGTTGATTAGTGATTTCATTTTTTTCTTGTAAATTTAATCTTTTATTCCAACTAATTACATAATTGTCAGTTTTATCATTAAATTTAAAGAAAGTAATTTCCATTTCAAGTTCTTTATTTAGAGTTAATAACGCAGTTCTTGAACCTGTTGTAGCATTATTTTCTACATCATTAAATTCTATTTCATTGATTCCCTCGTAATGATTAACTAAATACAATACCATCCTCTCCTGTTCAATTCTCATTTTCTCTTCCAACGTTTTTTCTTTTTGATGATTTAAACTAAACATTACAATTCCTCCTATTACACAGATTACTAAAGCAATAATACCCCATTTTTTACGCTTATTCATGAACACACCTCCTTATATTATTCTATAAAGCAACTAGCCCCAGTTACCTTATAGTATAACATAAACAGCTATTTTACTGAACATTGGCATAATTCAAAGCTGTCACAAACTGAGAATCTACTACTTTCGCAGAATTTAGTCCTGAACGAGACTGTAGTTTATCCCTCCCAAGCCATAAAGACTGTACATTCGTACCAAGATCCTTTATGTCATCTTTATTCGTCCCTGCATAAGCAATCACTACATGACTATAATCCACATTCCCATTTTTATCCACAGGAGCAACCGCCATCGCCTGCATACCGTTGGAGGTGTTGTCTTTTGTACTAAGAACTCGAAAAGATTGTGGATCCTTTCTTAACTCATCTCCTGCTTTCCATGGAGTTAAATTCTTGTTTTTATCGACTTCATATACTTGGTCAACTAAGTAATTAAAACTTTTATCCGTAATCATATTATCTCACCCAATAAATAACTGTTATATTTGACATAAGTGAATCACTATTTATTACTTCCGGATTCTCTCTTTCTATTAATTTATTTCCATTACTTTGACTAATATGCTTTCCAAAACCTATTTCATCCTCTGCCATCAAGTTTTGAACAGAAAAAGTGACAAATATTTCGTCATTGACAATGGCATTAGAAGTCCAAGTTCCTGTTAATTTATTCTGTTGAAAACTTGTAAACTCAATCTTCTCAACCTTTTCATAATGACTAACTAAGTATAACGCCATCCTATCCTGTTCGATTCTCATTTTCTCTTCCAGCGTTTTTTCTTTTTGTTGATTCAAACTAAACATTACAACTCCTCCTATAATACAGATTACTAAAGCAATAATACCCCATTTTTTACGCTTATTCATTAACACACCTCCTTATATCATTCTATAAAGCAACTTGGTCTCAATTACTTTATAATATAGGACCAATAGCCACTATGATCTTGTGCATTGAATTCAAGATTAGCATGGTTCAATAGCGATTTCCTTTTCTAATTCTACCGCTTCCATTCTACCATATTCTGAAAGAGCTTGCAGGGATTTTTCATAGAGTTAGTACTTCTTTTAAACTCTCTGCTATTTATTTGTAGCTCTTTAAGTAGGTATCGCTTTAGATTTGAAGCAATCAAAAAGCAGGTGATAATTCACCTACTTTCTCATATTATTGACCAGATGTGTATGGAGCAACTGCTTTATACGCTGACTCCAGTGCTTTCTTCATTGTATCACGTCCAGTTTTCAACTGTTGAACAAATAGAGTACGAGTTTGTTCTGGCACTACTGTATCATCAGAACCAATACTTGAAAGGCTTTCGTTAAATGACTCTCTTACAGTCTCCATAGACTTAAGCGCTGGTTCAACTTGGGCGTTATATGCTTCTTTTCCACTCTCTGGAATTTTCTCCCCAATTTCAACTGCATGCTTTTTATAATTGTCGACTAGTTTACCAAAGACTTTCTTCACATCTCCAACAGTTTTAGCATTGTCAATTTCTTCATCGGTAATCAAAACAACCTCATTATTTTCTGTCTTTGAACTAGACGTTGTTGATGAGGTCTCTGAAGAAGAAGTTTGTCCTACAGAGCTTGAATTTTTAGCCGAAGAATCAGACGTTGTTTTCCCTGAACATGCTGCTAAAACAACAACAGATAAAAGAGCCATACTGGCTGTAATAATTTTCTTCATAATGTTCTCCTTTTTATTAAGAATTAAGTTCATTGTATAACAAAATAATTTCAATGTCAAACTTTAGCTAAACCATCTTTTCTTCCTTATTGTCTGACTCTTTTCTAAGCGATTCGACTACAAACCTCTCTTCAAATTAAGGGCGTCCATTTTATTTCTAACTTTGCAGAAAATCAAAATAATCTTTCACATCCTCTACATATCCATGCTTTTCGATTAAACTAGCTAAAAGTTCCAGATTGTCCCCCCGATAGTTGTCTTCTCGTCGTAGCTCTTCATACATTTCGATAAAGGGAAGGCCTTTGGACTTGGCCAATTCTAACTCCGCTTCATAATCATAAGCGACTTTACGAAATTGGATATTGACCAATTCCCCATCTTCAACCTCTATCACAGCATACTGGGCACGGTGATTTTTTAACTTTTCCCAATTAAAATAGGGCATACCAATCGTACCTGGATTGATGATTTGTTGCCCTTGACTGCCGTAACGAAGCAACTGCTTGTGGACATGACCATAGACTGCCACGTCCGTTTCCTCATCTAGGAGTTGGTCAAATTTATCTGTATCATTCTCAACCAACAAGTCACCACCATAATTTTTGTCAGGTAAATTATGAGAGATAGAAAAGCGCAGCCCGTCAACTTCTTTCTTTTTCAGCAAAGGCAAGCTTCGTAGCCAGACAATCGTTTCAGGATCCATTCGCTCCATCAAAAATTGTGTCATTCGCATGAGCTGGATTTCTTGCGGATCTTCCAAACCGTATTCGCCATCCAAGGCCTCAAGGACACAATCATCCCAATTTCCTCGAACACTTGCTGTGATAGGAAGGTCTTTTAGCAGGGCGACCAAGTCATTTGCACCTGGTCCAGGAAGAAAAATATCTCCCAGAAGCCAATATTCACTGACTCCTTGATTTTTAGCATCTGCAATCACTGCTTCTAGTGCCGTAGCATTGCCATGAATATCTGATAAAATTGCGATTTTATGGTTCATCATAATCTCCTTTTGTTTGGTAGTCCACTCTTTCTTCCGCCACTTGAGCCAATTCCACTTCTTCCTGAGGGTTCAACTTTCTTTTCACATCTTCTGCGACTGCTCTTGGCACACCAACTTCGACAATTTCATCCACACTGGCTTCCTTGATTTTAGTGAGAGACTTGAAATGCTTCATGAGATTCTGCTTGCGTTTAGGTCCCAATCCTTCAATTCCATCCAGTTGTGATGAAAAGGAATTTTTCGAGCGCAGTTGGCGGTGAAAAGTGATAGCAAAGCGATGCACCTCATCTTGGATGCGTTGGAGGAGGAAAAATTCCTGAGAATTTCGGGATAACTCCACCACTTCCAGCGGATCTCCAAAGAGTAGCTCATGGGTTTGGTGCTTGTCATTCTTTTGCAGGCCTGCAATTGGGATATCCAAACCCAGCTCTTCTTGGATGACTTGCTTTGCGATATTGACTTGACCTTGTCCCCCATCAATGACAATCAAATCTGGCGGGGTTAAACCTTCTCGTTGTACTCGACCATAACGTCTGCGAATGACTTCACGCATACTGGCATAATCGTCTGGACCAACAACCGTTTTTATCTTGTACTTACGGTAATCCTTCTTACTCGGTTTGCCATTGACAAAGACTACCATAGCTGAAACAGGACTGGTTCCCATGATATTAGAGTTATCGAAGGACTCGATACGTACTGGGGTCGGGATTTGGAGCAAGCGTCCCAGATTTTCAATAGCCCCTTGGGTCTTTTCGACAGATTTTTCTAGCAGATTGAACTTCTGCTCCAGACTAACACGGGCATTCTTTATAGCCAAATTGACCAGTTGTTTTTTCTCTCCACGCTGAGGTTTAAGAATCTTGGTATCCACCAAGGCTTTGACAGCTTCTTCATCGATATCCTGCGGAATCAGCACCTCATTGGGAACCAGGTGGGATTTTTCTTGATAGAATTGTCCCATATAGGTCAAAAAATCCTCATCCGGATCATTGTAGTAAGGGAAGAGGTTGACGTCCCGCTCAATGAGTTTTCCCTGACGAACAAAGAAAACCTGGACACACATCCAACCCTTGTCCACATAGTAGCCAAAGACATCTCGATTTTGGAGATCCTTTGCCATAACCCGTTGCTTGGTCCGAAGCGTTCCAATGGCCTGAATCAGATCACGGTATTCCGCCGCACGTTCAAACTCCATACTTTGAGCTGCCTTTGCCATCTTGCCCTTGAGGTCATCGATAATTTTGTCATCCTGTCCTTTTAGGAAATCAGAAACCTCCTGAGCCATGGACTTGAAATAAGCCTCATCTTTCTTACAGATGGTGTGAGCCATACATTGGCCGATATGGTAATAAAAACAGACTTTAGACGGCGGATTGGTACATTTCCGAAAAGGGAAAATCCGATCCAGCAACCGCTTAATTTCATTGGCTGCCCCCACATCTGGATAAGGGCCAAAATAAAGACCACCGTCCTTCTTGACCTGACGGGTGATAATCAAGCGAGGATAACGCTCATTGGTGATTTTGATGAAGGGATAGGACTTATCATCCTTGAGCATGATATTGTATTTAGGCTTATTCTCCTTGATCAGGTTGATTTCTAGGAGAAGTGCCTCAATATTAGACTCAGTGACGATAAATTCAAAATCCACAATCTCAGACACCAGAGCCTCCGTCTTGGTATCATGACTTCCACGGAAATAGGACCGCACGCGATTGCGCAGATTTTTAGCCTTTCCTACATAGATAATAGTACCATTTTTATCCTTGTGAATGTAGCAACCAGGGCTGGTTGGTAAGAGCTCTAGTTTTGATTTGATCAAGTTGTTCATAGTTCCATTATAGCAAAAAGGCCGTAACAGGACGAACAAAAAGCCCCACCAATCACTTGTTGGAGAAGCTTTGATTTTATTTTAGATTGTACCAACTTCATCTAGTCGCTGCTGGTATAGAGTTCTTGAACAGCTGTCACATCCCGAGGCTGAATTCCATAGTAGGAACCTGCCGGCTGCATGACAGAAGTCTCGTTGGTATGATCCAATCCGATGGCATGCCCCAGCTCGTGCTCCGCCGTGTGCACAATCCGTTCATAAGAATATCCATAGTTTGGATTAGATAGATAATAGTGATTCAGGCGAACCGTTACAGATATAAATTGTTTGGTTAACAAATTGGTTTGACTCTCGGCTTGCCCAGCTACAGCTGTCGATCCATCATTCATCTCACTTGCCACAATATCTGCCTGACTAGAATCCGCTACCACCTCAAAGGTAAAGGCTCCCGTTTGATTCCAGTTTTTTATGGCTTCTGCATAGGCGCCTTGGAAGGTCTCATCCATTTGAGGCTCAATATAGATGCGAGCTGAGGCATGAGCCCACTTGCCTTCTGCATGTTGGTGACTGTCTGTCTGAGACAAGACTTCCAGCGTTCCCGTCTCTTTCCATTGATTCCAGCCACCTTGACCAATCTTGCTCATTTTTTCAACCTGATTGACCGCAGAATGAAAATCACCTGTCAGATACCAAAGCACTCCAAAGGCAATGAGCAGTAGAATGACCACAGTCCAAACCAGACGCCAGAAGAAACGCCAAATTCCCAACAGAAATCGGAAGAATAATCGAATAATCCAGAACATGACATTCCACCTTTCATAAAAATAAGAACCTATCTTGAAATCGCATTTTCCTTGATCAAGATAGATTCTCTATTTTACTGAGAAAAGCTGAAAGAAACCTAAAACTAAGATAAACGTTCTTCCAAAACAAAGTCAATTGGTAGTGTAGCTAAAAAACGTTCCAATTGTTTTTCCCAGTAGTACCACTCGTGCTTACCTGGACTATGACTATAGGTCACTTCAAAACCAAGCTTTTTGAGGTTTTTCACTGCGAGATTATTGGCAGAGTATAGATAGTCTTGCTCACCACACCAAGCCCATAGTTTGGTCTTTTTATCGGATTTTGCAGCCATGCTTTCAAGCGAATGAGGACTAGATGTCCAGTCTTTAATCTCTCCAAAAACTCCTCGCCAGTAGGCAAGTGACCCCAGATCCTGACTTTCAGGAGAAAATTCCTGAAAACTGAGCGCACCAGAAAAACTAGCCGCATGAGAAAAACGATTCGTCGATAGAGCGAGTTTGAAGGAACCATAACCTCCCATGGAGAGGCCTGCTATAAAGGTCTTTTCTCGCTTGCTGGTCATATTGGGGAAGAAACGTTTCATGACCTGAGGTAACTCTTCTGCTAGAGCAGTATAGTAGTTATAGCCATACTGAGTATCTGTGTACCAGCCATTATTTGTATTGGGCATGATAACAATGAGATTAGTTCCACGCAACAAGCGTTCGACATTGGTACGTTTGAGCCAGCTATTTTGGTTTCCTGACATTCCGTGCAAAAGATAAAGGACAGGAATATCTGTGCAATCTGGTTCAGTCACCCTACTAGCATCTGGATAGAGTACGGTAACTCCCCACTCCATATCCAAAACTTCTGAGTAATACTCAATATTCATAACTGCCATGGTTTTCTCCTTTATACTATTCTATAAGAAAAAGCCGAATTTCGACTTTTTCTGTAGGTATTCTGCTTATTATTTTGCTTCCATCACGACTGGCAAGATTGCTGGGCGACGCTTGGTTTGATCAAAGAGATATTTGGTCAGATTGTCACGAACCTTGCCTTTGAGCTCTGCCCAGTCAAAATCATCACCTTGAAGATACTCTTCTACCGTTTGGTTAATCAATTCTGAACTTTCACGAAGAATATCGCGACTCTTCTTAAGATAAACAAATCCACGCGTGTGAACACGGGCCTTAGCCACAATTTTCTTCTCACGACGGTTGACAGTGATCGCCACGATAAAGATTCCATCCTCTGACAAGACCTTACGGTCACGAAGGACCACATTTCCAACATCCCCGATGGCATTTCCGTCAATCAAGACATCACCTGCAGAGACTGCTCCAGCTGGAACAAAGTCTCCATGTTCATAAGACATGGTCGTTCCCTTTTTAGGGATGAAAATGCGCTCTGGCAACATCCCAACTGCCATGGCAGCCTTGGCATGCGCATCCAACTCACGGTACTCCCCTTGGATAGGGAAGAGATACTTGGGTTGCAAGAGATTAATCATCAACTGCAGATCACGCGCATTCCCGTGTCCAGATACTCGCAAGCTTTGGGTAATGAGTTTCACAACACCACCAGCTTGGTAGATCATATTTTCCACACGCGCCATGACAGCTTCTTTTGCAATAGATGGAGTGGTTACGATATAGACCAAATCCCCATCTTTGATTTCCACATAACGGTGGCGACCAATAGACATCTTACGAAGTCCATTAATAGGCTCACCCATACGACCCGTCTCAAGGATAATCAACTCATGGTCTTCAAAACGAGACATTTCTTTGGGTTTGATCAAGAGACTTTCGTTGGCTAGAGACAATTTTTTGAGACGAATCGCTGTGCGGACGATATTTTCAACATCAAATCCAGTCAAAACAACACGACGACCTGTATCCGCAGCAGCATCAAAGACCTGCTGGATACGAGAGAGGTTGCTGGCAACTGCGGCAACGATGATACGACCTTCCCAGTCTGCAATGGTCTGGGTAATTTCATCCCCAACTTCACTCTCGCTCGCCACCTGGATATTGCTGTCTGCATTGGCTGAATCACTGAGGAGTGCCAAGACACCATCACGACCGATTTCTGCCAAACGAGCAAAATCCGTCGCATAGGATTTACTAGCCGTCTGGTCAAACTTGAAGTCACCTGTGTAAACAATACTACCTTTTGGAGTTTTCAAGACAACTCCAAAACTTTCTGGGATGGAGTGAGTTGTACGGAAGAAGGAAACTACAGTTCCTCCAAAGTCAATCTCCGTATTTTCATCAATGACATGGAAGTCATTGAATTTCTTAACCGTATCATTTCCTTTGACAAAGAGTTTGGCCAACTCAATGGTCAACTCAGAGCCAAACACAGGAACCTTAGCCTCTGCCAAAAGATAAGGCAGGGCACCAATGGCATCCGCGTGTCCGTGGGTCAAAAAGACTCCTGCGATACGGTCGCTATTTTCAAAAAGGTAGTCCATATTTGGAATGACGACATCAACCCCTAGTTGTTCATTTTCAGGGTATTTAAGTCCTGCATCCAAAATAAAGATAGATTCATCGATTTCAGCAATGTACATATTTTTCCCATTTTCTCGTACACCACCAAGTGTTGTTAAACTGATATTACTCATTTTTCCTCCGAAACTTAATTTATCATGATTATAGGGTAGGTTTACCCTCTTATTCTAAAAGTTCTAAAACTTTCAGCCGAATCTTTTCCTACCATTATATCATTTTTTTGATGATTTTCAAAATGAAGATTTGTTTTCAAAAAAAGAGCTGGTTGCCCAACTCTTTCCTAACTTCTACTATTTCTCCATTAAAAAATCATACATTTCTTGCACGGTACCCAGCGCCATCATTTCTTGGTCTTTGACAGTTTGTTTGAGATTTTGGTAAATCTGACTTTCAGAAATTTCCCTTTTCGGCGCTTCTTTATTGACTGTCATGACACCATCTTTGATCGTCACAAAACCTAACTCCTCAAAGACTTGAATCATCTTAATCAGCAAGATTTGTTGGATATTGAGATAAGCCGCCAAATCCTTCAGCTTATAGCGAATATCAAACTCTGGAAACTGGTAGATGGTCTTGTACAATTTGGCAAACTGTTCTCTAGTTCCATAACCCGTCAGATAGTAGGCCTTGTCAATATCATTTTTGAAATAGACAGCTGAGAAATCCTGTTCTTGAAAAATAGTCTTCAACAGGGTGATATCTTCAGGAATGGTTTTTACAACCACAGCTTCACTGGTTGCTAGATCTGGCAAATCTCCAGAGAAATCCAAGACTGGAACCCCTTCTGGCAAGACTGCATTCTTACCACGAATGTTAAAGAGTTGAACACCTTCCACACGCGCATCTACCATCATCAACTGGAGGGCAGTTTGACCATTCCATTGGTTGACAGACAAGGTGACTGCCAATTCTAGGTTTTTTGTTTGAGCAAACTCTGTTGCCCATCTGCCTTGTCCGAAGGCCACCACTTCAAAAGTCGCCTCACCCTTAGAGATTTTTAGCTTGAGATGAGCATTACCTGCCCCCATGGTACGGGCACTTTCAACCTGAAAATCCTTGATATAAAAGACAGGTTTCTGATTGTCCATTCCAAAAGGTGCCAAGCGTTCAAAGCTTTTAACCGTTTCCAAGCTAAGTGTCTCCAAATCCAGCTCTTCATCTAGATTTAACTTGTTCTTACCACTAGCATCTGCACCTTTTTCACGGACATAGTCTTCCAAGACCTGAGATAAATCTGAGAGTTTCTCAACTTCCAGCGTCATTCCTGCTGCACCAGCATGGCCGCCAAAGGCTATGAAAAGGTCTCGATGGGGATCCAGAGCTTCAAAAATATCGACCGCTTCCACACTACGAGCACTGCCCTTGGCACGATCTTCTTCTATATTAAGAACGATGACTGTCTGCCCTAGTTCTTCCAACAAACGACCAGCAACGATACCCAGAACGCCAGGATTCCAGCCTTCCTTGGCCAAAACCTGGACCTTCTTCTCAGGATCCACCATGGTCTTAGCTTCTTCGTAGATTGACTGAACGATTTCCTTACGTTCTTCATTTTTCTGGTGAATCATGAGGGCAATCTCGTGAGCTTCCTCGTCGTCAAATCCAGTCAGCAAATCAATGGCAGGATTGGGATCATCCAATCGCCCCAAGGCATTTAAACGAGGAGCAATCTGGAAGCCAACCGTCTCTTCTGTCACTTCGTTCGCAACAATCCCAGCCATGTCTAGCATTTCTTGCAAACCGATACGCTGAGTATGTCCCAGCATTTCCAGACCATATTGAACCAAGATACGATTTTCATCCGTCAGGCTTACCATATCTGCAATGGTACCGATAGCGACCAAATCAAGCAATTCCACTTGCACTTCTTCTAAAAGAGCGCAAGCTAGCTTGAAAGCCACTCCACAACCAGCCAAATATTTGAAAGGATAGTCCGCATCTGGATGCTCAGGATGAATAATGGCGTAGGCATCTGGCAAGGTTTCAGGCATGGAATGATGGTCGGTCACAATGACATCCACTCCCATAGACTGGGCCAGTTCAATGGCCTCGTGACCAGCAACCCCATTATCCACTGTCACAATCAAGGAAATACCCTCTTGCTCGATAAAGTATTTATAGACACTGGCATTGGGACCATAGCCATCGGTAAAACGATTTGGCAGATAAACTCGGCACTCGGCGCCAAGCTGTTCCAAACTTTCCTTAACAATAGAAGCTGAAGTCATGCCATCCGCATCGTAGTCTCCATAGATGAGAATATTTTCCCCTTCTTCAATGGCCTGACGAATCCGTTCCACTGCCTTATCCATATCATGGAGCAGGTAGGGATCATGCAAGTCCTCCAAGGAAGGTTCTAAAAACTTCTTTAGACTTTCTTCATCCTGAATCCCTCTTTCAAATAATAACCGAGCCACTTCAGGACCCAGTCCAGCCTTCTTGGCTATCTTTGTAAAATCCGCATCTTCAACCTGCGGGGCAAACTGCCATTCATAAGTAGGAGTTATCAAAAAAACATCCACTCTTTCTAAGAATTCTATCGTTTCATTATAACATGATTTAGGCTTTTTCTCTATCCAGATTGCTTTTTTATAAAATTTTAGTGAATTTTTTTCAGATATGATTTGACAAGAACATTCTTTTGGTGTAGAATCATGTTATAAAATCTAACACAAAGGAGATCTCTCATGGCTTTAGTAGAATTTAAAAACGTCGAAAAATATTACGGAGACTATCACGCACTCCGCGACATCAATCTCCGTTTTGAAAAAGGACAAGTTGTTGTCCTGCTTGGACCTTCTGGTTCTGGGAAATCCACTCTTATCCGTACCATCAATGGTTTGGAGGCTGTTGACAAAGGAAGTCTCCTAGTCAATGGACACCAAGTCGCAGGTGCTAGCCAGAAAGATTTAGTTCCTCTTCGTAAGGAAGTCGGCATGGTTTTTCAACATTTTAACCTTTATCCACACAAAACAGTGTTAGAAAACGTGACACTTGCGCCCATTAAAGTTCTAGGAATTGATAAAAAAGAAGCTGAAAAAACAGCCAAAAAATATCTGGAATTTGTAAATATGTGGGACAAGAAAGATTCCTATCCGGCCATGCTATCTGGTGGACAAAAACAGCGGATCGCCATTGCTCGTGGTCTTGCTATGCATCCAGAACTCCTCCTCTTTGATGAACCAACATCTGCTCTTGACCCTGAAACCATCGGAGATGTTCTAGCAGTTATGCAAAAACTGGCACATGACGGGATGAATATGATCATCGTTACCCATGAAATGGGATTTGCCCGTGAAGTTGCGGACCGCATCATCTTTATGGCCGACGGAGAGGTTTTAGTAGATACGACAGATGTCGATGACTTTTTTGACAATCCAAGCGAACCTCGTGCCCAACAATTCCTCAGCAAAATTATCAACCACGAAAGTGACAAAGTCAAATAAGGAGGCGCCTATGAAAAAGAAACTCTTTTTATCAGCATTATTGATTAGCCTTTTCAGCCTTGTTTCTGCCAAACCAGTCCAGGCTGATACCAGTGTCGCGGACATTCAAAAAAGAGGCGAACTGGTTGTCGGTGTCAAACAAGACGTTCCTAATTTTGGCTACAAGGATCCCAAGACAGGGACTTATTCTGGTATCGAAACAGACCTGGCCAAGATGATTGCAGATGAACTCAAGGTCAAGATTCGCTATGTGCCTGTTACCGCTCAAACCCGCGGTCCACTACTAGACAACGAACAGGTCGATATGGATATTGCGACCTTCACCATCACAGACGAGCGTAAAAAACTCTATAACTTCACCAGTCCCTACTATACGGATGCTTCTGGATTTTTGGTCAACAAATCTGCCAACATCAAAAGCATTGAGGACTTAAACGACAAAACCATCGGAGTTGCCCAAGGTTCCATCACCCAACGCTTGATTACCGAACTGGGTAAAAAGAAAGGTCTAACCTTTAAATTCGTCGAACTTGGTTCCTACCCAGAATTGATTACTTCCCTTCACGCTCACCGTATTGATGCCTTTTCCGTGGACCGTTCTATCCTGTCTGGCTACACCAGCAAACGCACAGAGCTACTAGATGATAGTTTCAAGCCATCTGACTACGGTATTGTTACCAAGAAATCAAACACCGAGCTCAACGATTATCTTGATAGCTTGGTCACTAAATGGACCAAGGACGGTAGTTTGCAGAAACTTTATGACCGTTACAAGCTCAAACCATCTAGCCATACTGCAGATTAAGGAGGACACCCCATGACAGATTTATCATCTTGGACAGCCTATTTTCAGGATTTTGGACAATTTTTCAATGGTTTCCTCTTCACCCTTGCCCTAGCGGTTGGATCCTTTATCCTCGCCATGGTTTTGGGCATCTTCTTTGGAGCCATGTCAACTAGCAAACGCCCATTCTTGCGTGTTTTGGCTCGTATCTTTGTCGAATTTTACCAAAATACTCCCCTCTTGGTGCAGTTTGTCATCGTCTTTTATGGTTTGCCTCTTATCAGTGAACACACCATCATGATTCCGATTTATTGGACTGCTGTTCTCTGCGTGGGACTCTATCACGGCGCTTATATCGCTGAGGTTATTCGTTCAGGGATTCAGTCTATTCCTAGCGGTCAGATGGAGGCCGCCTTGTCACAAGGTTTTACCTATATCAGTGCCATGCGCTTGATTATCTTGCCTCAGGCCTTCCGTATCATCCTTCCTCCTTTGACCAACCAAATCGTTAACCTCATCAAGAACACCTCGACAGTTGCTATCATCTCTGGAGTGGACTTGATGTTTGTGACCAAGTCTTGGTCAGCTCTCAATGGAAACTATATTCCAGCCTTTTTAGGTGCTGCTCTTCTCTACTTTGCTCTATGCTTCCCTGTTGCCCAGTTTGGTCGCAAGATGGAGCAAGCCAACAAAAAAGCTTATTCACTTTAGGAGGTTACTATGGAATCTATTTTAGAAGTTTTGACCCCAGATAACCTAGTCTTTATCTTTAAAGGATTCGGCTTAACTCTCTACATTTCTCTGATTGCTATCGTCCTCTCGACCCTTATCGGAACAGTGCTAGCCGTCATGAGAAATGGGAAAAATACTGTCTTACGGATCATCTCCAGCATTTATATCGAGTTTGTACGTAACGTTCCCAACCTTCTCTGGATTTTCACCATCTTTTTGGTGTTTAAGATGAAGTCCACACCAGCTGGTATCACTGCCTTTACTCTCTTTACATCAGCAGCCTTGGCTGAGATTATCCGTGGTGGTCTCAATGCCGTAGACAAGGGACAATACGAAGCAGGAATGTCGCAAGGATTTACCTCTGTGCAAATCCTCTACCATATCATTCTCCCACAAGCGATCCGTAAAATGCTGCCAGCTATCATTTCTCAGTTTGTAACCGTGATTAAGGATACCAGTCTTCTCTACTCTGTAATCGCTCTACAAGAACTCTTTGGCGCCAGCCAAATTCTCATGGGACGCTATTTCGAACCAGAGCAGGTCTTCAGTCTTTATATACTGATTGCCTTAATTTACTTTATCTTTAACTTTGCTATTTCCAGCCTGTCTCATAAGCTAGCCAAACGTTGGCAACAAGCAGCAGAATAAAAAAAGAAATGTGAACTCAAAACAAGGGTTCACATTTTTATATTTTCATTCAGGCGGATTGTCCCAATAATCGTCAACATCATAGCCAATCATAATAAATCCAACAGGAATTTCACCATCATAGGTACCAAACGGAAATAAAAATTTATTTTGCTACTCTGATACCTATAATTTTGGTATCTCCCATACATTTTTTCCATATGAAACACTGTTCTAACAGCTCCACAACTTTTAATTCTTTATCAGTACCATTTTCTATTGGATTTTCTCCGACAAAATACGGACACTTAATGTATTCAATTTTATAAATCAATTCTTTCGAAGTCTTTTATAGCTTTCTGATAAGAAAACCAGGTGCATAAGTTAAATATGGCAACACCAAAAAGTAATATTACTATCTGTAGTACGTTCAAATTTGAAGAATCATTCAAACTTTCTAATCCAGGAATATGGTGTAATATCTCTCCCATGAATATTATGACAGTTGCGACTGCGCAGAATAGGATAAAAGGCTTCCCAATCTTATAAGCTGTTTTAAAAAAGCCTCCGAGAAAAACACTGTTAAAGGTTGCAAATACAAGCATTATATAGCCAAGATATGCAGCATTTGCATTCATCAACGGATTTGTCACATACGGTGTGGCATCTCCTAAGAGTCTCATCCGAATAATCGTCAGAAAAAGACATAATATGAAAGCTATGCACTCGATAGATAAAACAAATAAATATTTAGACGTAACCACATCTTGTTTTCTAACTGGCAACATGACCGTGTAGGTGATGTCATCACATTCTCGAACTTGTTGATAAGTATAAAAAATACCAAGACAGATAAAAAAGGAACCGACAAGAATAGGATACCTTGGAATCATCGTAATAGCTGAAAAAGTTATAAACCAATAGCTCAAAGGATTTGCTGTTAGTTTCATTTCTTTATAGAGAAGTTTTCTCATCACAAATTCACCTCTTCCCTTTCAATATGCACCATAATATCTTCAAGTGTGGATTTTTGCCCTATTTCTTTCGTGTAATGACTGATAAAATCCTCTTTTCTCTCAGATAAAAGCAATTCACCATTTTTTATATAAGTAATCGTATCTGCACACTTCTCTAAATCACTAGTAATATGAGTAGAAAACAAGATTGCTACTCCTTTTTCTGCTAGTTTTCGAAAGATTTCATTCATCTCATCTCTAGATACTGGATCAAGTCCACTGGTTGGCTCATCCAAAATCAAAAGTCTAGCCTGATGAGAAAGAGCTAAAGTAAGATAGAATTTTACTTTCATCCCCTCAGACAGTTCCATAATTTTCTTATTTTCATCAAGTTTAAATGCATTAAGATAATGACGATACGATTCATCATCCCAGTTATCATAAAAAATACGAGTAATGGCGACAATATCCTTTAATTTTTTTCTTTTATAATAATTGGTTCCCCCCACCACATAACCAATTTGTTGTTTAATTTCATCTTCATTATCCGGATAATCCATTCCAAGAATACGGACATTCCCTGCATCAGGGTGAATAAGATTGAGGATGGATTTAATCGCTGTAGTCTTACCTGCTCCATTCCTGCCGATAAAGCCCATAACTTCACCGGCCTTAATCTGAAAGCTAATCGATTTTAGTTCAAAAGCCGAATATTTTTTTGTCAGATTATTTATCTCCAGAACACATCCCATATCATTCATCCTCTTTCTCTTCAAAAGCAATTTCAATCAAGTGAGCAAAGGCTCCCTTCGGTGGTATGGCAATTCCACGCTTTTCATCACCAAGAAGCAGAATCGTATCGCCCGGTTTGATATTAAAAACATCGCGCGCCTGTTTTGGTATTACTATCTGACCTTTTTCTCCAACTGTAGCTGTCCAAGCATATTTACCTTTTGGTGCTTTCACAACTATTACCTCCTTATAGTATGATTTGTATAACTAATTATACTATTTATCCTAAATAATACAAGTGCAGATTGCATCCAGTTGCCATCATAATAAAATGCTCGTAAAAATCTGTACCACTCGTCCCAAAACTAAGACCCTTAAACACCTTAACTCTAACTTTTTGTAAATGGTGCTTATTCATTAACTACCCTCTCTAGGAAATATGTGACTACAAACAAAATCGAGAATTAAAAAATTTCATAGGCACATTGATACCATAAATCAAAAACAGTATTATCTTCTCCTACATGAGAGGACACTCCTAAAATCAGGAAAATGAAACTAAGATTTTTAAAAATATCTTATTGCAAACAAAAATATAATATGCTACAATACTTTTGACAAAACGTGTCGAAAGGTAGAGAATTGACAAAGATAATTGATTTAAAGCGAGAAAATATTCATAAAGTGCGATCCTGTTTTTACCAAGGAGGAACATGGACCAAGAATCAGTTATCCAGTCGAACAGGAATTTCTCTGGCGGGAACTACCAATATCTTACAAATATTAGAGAATAGTGAAGAGATTGAATTTGTAGGGAATGCCTGTTCAACTGGTGGTAGAAAGTCAAAATTGTATCAATTGAGAGAAGATCATATCCACATTGGGACGATTATTCTTAGTCACATCTTTTCTCAATACAGAATACGTGCAAACTCATTTAATCTGGGAGGCCATTCAGTTTATGAACAAATTTTAGTAAGTCCCACAGGGACATTAGATGAAATCCTCAATGTAGTAAAAAAACTAATTACTAGTGATCCACTGATTCAGGTATTAGTACTTAGTTTTCCTGGTATTATTGGAGAACAAGGAGAAATTATCTATTCTGATTTTGAACATATCAATCAAAAAAATCTTCTAAGGTCACTTTCATCCCTTACAACGATACCCATTGTTTTAGAGAATGATGTTAATGTTGCTTCTCTTGGGTATTGTAGTATTCACCCAGAATTTAGAACACTGGCCCTTCTCTATCAGCCAGATACAGATTTTGCCGGTTCCGGTATTATCATCAATAAAAGATTGCACCGTGGAAGAAATGGTTTTGCAGGGGAAGTCGGCTATCTCATGAATGGATATAAACCTGCAAATCGCCAATCACGTTCAAATGACTTCACATTTCTTTTATTAAATCAGATAACAGCATTAATATCAGTCATTGCTCCAGATGCTATTGCATATTATTGTCCATCTTTACAAGAAGATATTAAAATTTCCGACACCCATCTTCCTAAAGAATTCCAACCAACCCTTGAAAGATTGACTGAGATAGACCCCTTCATACTGAACGGAGTTCAATCAATTGGAAAAAACAAGATTCTAGAAATCAAAAGAAGAACAATCTAACAAGGAGAACTAAATGATTTCGTTGTTGTTAGCGGTTATCTATCTGGCCTTTATTAGTTTAGGCTTACCTGATGCTATTTTAGGAAGCGCTTGGCCAAATATGTATCGTAGCTTAAATTCAACTATTACCGGGGCAGGCTCCATCTTTCTGATTATTTCTGTTTGTACAATAATTTCTTCTTTAAATGCAGATAGAGTAATTCATAAATTTTCTACAGCTAGAGTGACAACAGTTTCGGTAGGGCTAACTGCTTTATCCTTATTTGGTTTTTCTTTTTGCCAAGAATATTGGCAGCTATGCCTATGGGCTATCCCCTATGGTCTTGGTGCAGGAGCAGTTGATAGCGCACTGAACAACTATGTAGCATTGCATTTTTCTTCCAAGCATCTATCTTGGCTACATTGTATGTGGGGGGTAGGGGCTTCTATCGGTCCTTATATCATGGGAATGATTTTGTCAAGTGGTTACGACTGGCCTGTCGGTTACAGAATAATTGGAATCATACAGGTTATACTAACAACTATTATATTTATTTCTTTACCTTTATGGACTGCAAAAGAACAAGGGATGAAGTTAGAATATAATAGGGATATTCTTTCAATTTCCCAAGCATTACAACTTCAAGGTGCCCCTCAAATTTTGCTTTGTTTTTTTGGATACTGCGCTCTTGAACAGACGACTGGACTTTGGGCAGCTAGTTGGTTAAATGTAGTCAAAGATATTCCAGCAGAAACAGCAACATCCTTCGCTTCAATATTTTACATAGGAATCACTGGTGGCAGAGCAATTTCTGGTTTCATTGCAGAAAAACTTGAAGATAAAAATATGATTCGCTTAGGGTTCATTGTAATTTTCATAGGTCTGATTCTCCTTACCTTTAGCTTTCATTATACAATTGCTTTAATAGGACTTGCTACTGTTGGTCTTGGTTGTGCACCGATTTATCCAAGTATTATCCATTCTACTCCAGAGCGTTTTGGAAGGGAAAATAGTCAGAGTTTAATTGGCATTCAGATGGCTTCTGCCTATATCGGCTCCGCCTTTATGCCAAAGCTTTTTGGAATCCTAAGTGATGTCAGCAATATTTCAGTTTATCCATTCTATCTTTTGTTCTTTCTATTCCTGATGTTTATCATGCATGAGTGGGCTGAAAATAATTAATAGTGTAGAAAAATATTGATAAGAACTTTTTAACAGTCAATTAGCTTATGAATCGGTGGAAAAATAGGTATTTCACCTAGAAAAAGTGGTTTTGGCTATACCATGTCAATAATTAGTGGAAAATATAAATGGAACATTCAATTATCAATAGATCTTGGAATAAGGAAATCTCCAGAAGAATATACAATTCACGAATTATATAAAGAGAGTAAACATTAGTTGAATCACATCAAAACTTAATTTTTCAATTTCCTATATTTAATTTCTCTAGTCCGTCGTTATTAAAAAAATGGATAGACGCTATATTAATTTGTAGTTGGTTCTATAGTAAAAATGGAGGAGATTAATTAGAAGATAGAAAAATCGCATTGGCGGTATCTGCTAGTATCTAGGAAAAGGATTATCAATCTGACGGGAAATACCACTATACTCTTGAACAAGTACTGGTTTCCTTTAAGATTTTATTGTCGTGGACATTATCGTGATTTCTTTGCTTTTTATGGTTCAAAGAAGATACTCGATAGAACATATTTTCTACAAAGGGAAAAATTGAAAAAAGCGCTTCTGACTATATTCAATTCTTAAGGCATCTATATATTCTGTTATATTGACTTCACTCTTTATTCCATTTTATCTTATCGTTTGATATTTTATCAAAGATAACTATAACTTAACAAGAAAGGATAACACAATGACAATCTCTATTGAACACGTAGGTGTTTGGGTAAATGACTTAGAAAAAATGAAATCTTTTTATGAGAAATACTTTAATGCCGTTGCAACGAAAAAATATTATAATCCTAAAACGGAATTCTCATCTTACTTTTTGAATTTTGAAAATGGTGCACGTTTAGAACTTTGTCATCGCCCAGATATTGTAGAAAAGAATAAAAATAGTTTTGGATTTTACCATTTAGCTATTGCTGTAGGAGACAAAGTGGATGTTGATACATTTGCAAAACGCTTTGAAGAAGATGGTTTTTCTATTCAATCCGGTCCGAGAACAACTGGTGATGGGTACTATGAAGCAGTTGTATCTGATCCCGAAGGTAATTTACTGGAATTAACAACACATTTAAAATCGTAAAATAAAAAAGGAGAAAAATCATGATCCACAAACTTTGCAAAGAATTCTCTCAACTGGAACAAGTAGAAGCTATCGCTCTTGGTGGTTCACGTGCAGGACAAGACTACGATCAAAATTCTGACTATGATGTCTATGTCTATCTTAACTCACCTATTGACGAAAAAACTCGTCAAATCATTCTTAGCAACTATTGCTCCTATATGGAAATTGGAAACCAGTTTTGGGAGTTAGAGGATGACTGCGTACTAGACAACGGTATCCAAATCGAGTTGATTTATCGTTCGCTGGAGTCGTTTGAACAGGAATTGAACTCAACCGTTTTTCAGCACAAAGCTCAAAATGCCTATACAACTTGCATGTGGCATAATCTACTCCACAGCAAGATTTTATACGACCCGAATGGACACTATGCTTCGCTCCAAAGAACCTACCAGATTCCCTATCCACAGGAACTCAAAAAACAGATCATCGAAAGGCAACTCCTTTTGCTAGAACAAGCCATGCCTGCCTTCTCTCACCAAATAGAAAAAGCTATCAAACGCCAAGATCTTCTCAGTATGAATCATCGTACGAGTGAGTTTTTTGCTTCCTACTTTGACTTGTTATTTGCGCTCAATGAGCAAACCCATCCTGGTGAAAAACGAATGTTGGAGTACGCAAAGACCAATTGTACACTCCTCCCTATGCAATTTGAAGAAACTATTCGCAAGTATTTCCAACTACTCTACCAACCGCAACAAGGAGAACAAGCGGTTGTAACCTTACAAACTATCTTAAAACAACTAAAGGACATTTTACCATAGACCCAAAAGAAAATGTGAACCTCTGTTGCTGGTTCACATTTTTTTGTCGTTGACTGTAAAAATCTACTCTACCCATATGCAGTTGCTTATTTTTGACCCTCTCTGAAAATCTGTAACTAGGTTAGAAACGATGAGTTCACATATTACCATAAAATACCTCTATAAGAGAAAATCAGAGCAAAAATCAACAAAACATAGAGGGTGATAAAAAGCCATTTCATCTTCACACATAGAGCAATATATTCTCTAATAAAAGCCGATGGGATATAGTAGGCGGCTGTACGGCAACCAAGGCCATCTCCCTTCATCCCAATACGGCGGGCATAGGTACTAGTACGAAAAACATGATAATCATTGGTTACAAAGAGAAAACGTGGACTGGCCACCAGCTTTTCTCCCATTTCTTTTGAGAAGAGAAGATTCTCATAGGTCGTCGTTGAGTCTTCCTCTAGGAGAATCGCTTCTCTCGGAACATCCGTCTCTTCCAACAAATAATTACAAATTGCCTGAGCCTCGGAAATCTTCTCATCCCCTCCTTGACCACCACTAGCGATGATTTTAACATTGGGATTGAGAGACTGATGATAAGCTTCTACTGCCTTGTCAATGCGACTCTTGAGTAAGGGAGTCACTTTTTCTCCATTCAATAAGCCTGCTCCATGAATGATGATAAAATCATAATATTTTTTCTTAGGAATAAAAAGATACAGAATAGAATAAAGCAGAAATCCTGCAAAGGCAAAACCAAAAATTAAATACGAATAAATCAAAAAGAAAAAGAAAATATTCACTAGATGATTGGTGTAAAACAAGCCCTTGGTATCGCCCACTCGAATCGCCATGATTACAAAAAAGAATAGAATCACGCAACCTAATCCTAGAGACAAATAATTCGCCTTAGATTTTCCCTCTTTCTTCAATAACACAAATCCGTTATAAATAAGGAAAAAGCCACTTAGAAAAACTAAAAAAGGGAGCAAGAGAAAAATCACTGCAAAGAAAATCATGTGCAATTCTTCTTGCCCAGCCTCATAAAAAAGATTGGCAATAGACAGGTAAGAAAAGAGCAGAGATAAAAGCAAGAGAGCTGGATTCCAGAGACTGCGATTGTCTCTAAAAAACGAAATGAGAAAAAGTAGGACAAAAAATTCTGTGATAAAGTACATAGTCTCCTCCTTTGATGACTACATTGTACCATAATTATAGCAATAGAAAAAGAGAACCTTAGTTCTCTTACTTAGACAGTTTATTCTGAGCATCTGCCACAATCTGAGCCAGACTTGTCTGACGCAGTTGGTTTTCCATAGCTGCTTGAACATCGAACAGCTTTTGGTCCAAGACCCCATGGATATTAGCACCAATTGGGCAATTAGGATTTGGATTGTCATGGAAACTAAAGAGCTTACCAGATTTTCCTAAACACTCCACAGCTTGGTAGACATCCAACAAACTGATCTCTTGAAGGTCTTTTATTATCTCAGTTCCTCCCGTACCACGAGCAACTGAAATCAATCCAGCTTTTTTGAGTTGCGATAAAGTCTTACGGATAATGACTGGATTAACTCCAACGCTAGCTGCGAGAAAATCGCTGGTCACCTTGCTTTCCTGGCCCTTGATAGCAATGATGATTAGCATATGGGTCGCAATGGTAAATCGACTTGAAATTTGCATTTTGTTCCCCTTTCACATCCTATCTGATAACCATTATACCCTTTTACGTTGTAATGTCAATTATTACCACTATCCAGCCATGCAACCAACTCGGCATCATGCCCTTGTTCTTGAGCAATTTCATACAGAAGTTCCTGATTATGAGTGTGATGAATCCCATTTACCAAACTTTCATAGTAAACCTGGAAATAGGGGAGCTTCAAATCTTTTGCCAACTGCAATTCAGCTTCTACATCATAATCCACTCGACGAAAATCAACATCAGCCAAACCTGCTTCATCAAACTCTAAAATCATATACTGGGCCCGTAGGTCCTTACGTAATCCCGCATCTAAAAAGAAGGGTTGCCCAATCGAACCTGGATTAAGAATCAACTGTCCATCACTTCCATAACGAAGCAACTGTTGGTGAATATGACCATATACTGCGATGGAGGCGTATGGATTCGTCACTAATCTATCAAAATCTTCTTGTTTTCCCGTATGAATCAACTCTCTACCCCAGTTTTTATCAGGAAGATGGTGAGTGATTCCTACCGTCAAATCACCGAACCGACGATGAACTTGCATGGGTTGATTGTGGAGGTCTTCGATTTCTTCAGGGCTAATCTCTTCTAAGATATACTGGCATTGGCGTAGGAGATAGCGATGACTAGCTTTTGTTAGATCTAGCTTGCGATGCAAACCACGCCAGAGACTATCCTCCCAATTTCCCAGCACTCTAGCAGTGATGGGCAAATCAGCCAAGAGGTCCAAAATCCTTCTACGTCCTGTTCCAGGCATAAGAATATCCCCCAAAAGCCAGTACTCATCTACCGTTTCCGCTTTTGCATCATCCAGTACAGCTTCCAAGGCGCTTGTATTCCCATGTATGTCTGAAAGAACTGCTATTTTCGTCATTCTTTCTCCTCATTTCCTCTTACTTCTTCTGTTAGTATTATAGCAGAAAACACTGCAAAAAATCACTATCACTGATCACTGGATTCAATTGTAAGAGCTTCCAAATCGTGGTATAATATAGGTAGAGAGTTCTCCTTCATTTAGGATTATGTGGTCTTCAACATCTCTCAATTTTTGTAGATTGGAGGACTATTGCCATGCGGAAATATCTTAAGTATATTCCATACTACCTTGTCATATTCTTCTTTTACTGGCCCCTCTATGAGTTGCTTTTACTGCTGATATCTGATCCTTATACGCTGAAAGGGCTTTACATTTACAACATCATCCTCTTTTCACCTTTGGCAACCTTCATCGTGTCTCTTCTTTATAGCTACCGTTTCCAATTCTCACTGTGGTGGCTGCTCGGTATTGGTCTGGTCTTTTGCTTTACCATCATCACCTTTGGTGAGTTCATCCTGCTTTACTTCCTAGCCTATGAACTCTTTGCCCTACTTGGCTTGGCTGCTGGCATGGGTATCAAGCATGTCTTCCAAAGAGAGAAAAACAAAAAAATTATACAAAAACCTTGAAAATTCTCGCAATCATGCTATAATAATGCATAGAGACAAGTCACTTAGTCCCTTTCTACTAGAGAGTGCGTGGTTGCTGGAAACGCATAGAAAGCCTAAATTGATACTACTCTACTGACTTTTATGCAAACATAAAACGGTGGCTACGTTAAAGCCAATCTGAGGTGTCCCTCTTTTTGAGGAACATAAATGAAGGTGGAACCACGTTGCGACGTCCTTTTATGGATGTCGCTTTTTGATTTATTAACGAAAAATCAAAAGGAATTTCTATTTATATTTCAAGGGCACCTTTACTATAACTAGGCTAATAAAAACTTTATAAGGAGAAAACCATGATTAAGATTACTTTCCCAGATGGCGCTGTTCGTGAATTCGAATCTGGCGTAACAACTTTTGAAATTGCCCAATCTATCAGCAATTCCTTGGCTAAAAAAGCCTTGGCTGGTAAATTTAACGGCAAACTCATCGACACGACTCGTGCTATCACTGAAGATGGAAGCATCGAAATCGTGACACCTGATCACGAAGATGCCCTTCCAATCTTGCGTCACTCAGCTGCTCACTTGTTTGCCCAAGCAGCTCGTCGCCTCTTCCCAGATATTCATTTGGGTGTAGGTCCAGCTATCGAAGATGGTTTCTACTATGATACGGACAATCAGGCTGGTCAAATCTCCAACGAAGACCTTCCTCGTATCGAAGAAGAAATGCAAAAAATCGTCAAAGAAAACTTCCCATCAATCCGTGAAGAAGTGACTAAAGACGAGGCACGTGAAATCTTCAAGAACGACCCTTACAAGTTGGAATTGATTGAAGAACACTCAGAAGACGAAGGCGGTCTGACTATTTACCGTCAGGGCGAATACGTGGACCTCTGCCGTGGTCCTCACGTCCCATCAACAGGTCGTATCCAAGTCTTCCACCTGCTCAACGTAGCTGGTGCCTACTGGCGTGGAAATAGCGACAACGCGATGATGCAACGAATCTACGGTACAGCTTGGTTTGACAAGAAAGACTTGAAGAACTACCTTCAAATGCGTGAAGAAGCCAAGGAACGTGACCACCGTAAACTCGGTAAAGAGCTTGACCTCTTCATGATTTCACAAGAAGTCGGACAAGGTTTACCATTCTGGTTACCAAACGGAGCGACTATCCGTCGTGAATTGGAACGCTACATTGTCGACAAGGAAATCGCTGCAGGCTACCAACACGTCTACACTCCACCAATTGCCTCCGTGGAACTCTATAAAACTTCTGGTCACTGGGATCACTACCGTGAAGATATGTTCCCAACTATGGACATGGGAGACGGTGAAGAGTTTGTCCTCCGCCCAATGAACTGTCCTCACCATATCGAAGTTTATAAACACCATGTACACTCATACCGTGAATTACCAATCCGTATCGCTGAGATTGGCATGATGCACCGATATGAAAAATCTGGCGCCCTTACAGGCCTTCAACGTGTACGCGAAATGTCCCTAAATGATGGTCATACTTTTGTAGCTCCAGAACAAATTGAGGAAGAATTCAAGAAAATTCTTCAATTGATTATCGACGTGTATGAAGACTTTAATTTGACAGATTACCGTTTCCGCTTGTCTTATCGTGACCCAGAAGATAAACACAAATACTTTGACAACGATGAGATGTGGGAAAATGCACAACGCATGTTGAAAGCAGCTATGGATGATATGGAACTGGACTACTTTGAAGCTGAAGGTGAAGCAGCCTTCTACGGACCAAAATTGGATATCCAAGTTAAGACAGCTCTCGGAAAAGAAGAAACCCTTTCTACTATCCAGCTCGACTTCTTGCTTCCAGAACGCTTCGACCTCAAATATGTTGGAGCAGATGGTGAGGAACACCGTCCAGTCATGATCCACCGTGGGGTTATCTCAACTATGGAACGCTTTACAGCTATCTTGATTGAGAACTACAAGGGTGCCTTCCCAACATGGCTTGCACCACATCAAGTGACCCTCATCCCAGTATCCAACGAAAAACATGTGGACTACGCATGGGAAGTAGCCAAGAAACTCCGTGACCGTGGTGTCCGTGCAGACGTAGATGAGCGCAATGAAAAAATGCAGTTCAAGATTCGTGCTTCACAAACCAGCAAGATTCCTTACCAATTGATCGTTGGGGATAAGGAAATGGAAGACGGAACAGTCAACGTTCGCCGCTACGGCCAAAAAGAAACACACACTGTCTCAGTTGATGACTTTGTTGAATCTATCCTGGCTGATATCGCCAACAAATCACGCGTTGAGAAATAAGTAATTAACACAAAAGCCTCCATTCGGAGGCTTTTTCTCATCTATGTTTACTCAATAACGAGCTTCACTTCAGCGAATTTGATGCGTACGATTGTTCCTTTTCCGACCTCAGACCCGATGCGAATCTGGTGACCCAGTTCTTCAGAAATTTTCTTAGATAGATAAAGTCCAAGTCCAGATGACTGCTGGGTTAGACGACCATTATAGCCTGAAAACCCACGTTCAAAGACTCGGAGCACATCGCTGTTTTTAATCCCGATTCCCGTATCCTTGATACAGAGCTCCTGACCTTCCATATAAATCTCTAGCCCACCTTCCTTGGTGTATTTGAGGCTGTTTGAAAGGATTTGTTCAATGACGACTAACAACCATTTCTTATCGGTCACGATGGTTTTATCAAGAGCATGCAGATTGACAGTTAGCCCCTTCTGGATAAAGAAAAGAGCATACTTACGAACCACTTCCTTCACCAGATCCTCCACTTGAACCTTTTCAAATACCAGGTCATCATGGAAACTCTCCAAACGCAGGTACTGCAACACCAGATTGGTATAGGAGTCAATCTTAAAGATTTCCTGTTCCAATTGCTGCTTGACCTCACGATCAGAAACTTCTGCTACCAAGAGACGGCTTGCCGCAATGGGGGTCTTGATTTGGTGAACCCACAAGGTGTAGTAGTCCAGCAAATCCGTCAGCTTGCTCTGCGCTTCCGACTTCTTTTGATACAATTCAGACTCACGCTCTTCGAGTTTTTCCGCTAGCGCACATTCCAGAGGAGACTTGGGATCTCGCTCAGCATAGAGTACTTCCTGTCGGTAAACCTGAGCTTCTGCAAATATATCCCAAGCCAAAAATAAGAAGGTCAAAAAACTACTGAGCAGAAAGAAATAAAGAAAATAAGTTCCTAGACTAGCAAATAAAAACTGAAAGAGAAGGACGAGAAAGCCTAATGAAAAAATATAGACAAAGATGCGACTGCGAGAACGCAGATAGGCTAGAAAAAATGATTTCCAATCAAGCATGTTTCAGTCCGTATCCTATCCCTTTCTTAGTTTCGATAAAACCTGCTAAACCTTGCTCCTCCAACTTTTTGCGCAGGCGAGCAACATTGACGGACAAGGTATTGTCATCGATGAAAAAGTCGCTATTCCAGAGTTCTCGCATCAGGTCATCACGCGCCACGATATTGCCAGCATGTTCAAACAGCACTCGCAAAATTTGAAATTCATTCTTGGTCAAACTCAATACTTCCCCCTGATAGAGCAGGTCCATAGACTTGGTATTGAGGATCACACCCGCATACTCCAGCAGACTTTCATCTCGGCCAAATTCATAGGAACGGCGCAATAAACCCTGAACCTTGGCAAGGAGGACCTGCTGGTCAAAAGGCTTGGTTACAAAGTCATCCGCTCCCATATTGATCGCCATGACGATATCCATAGCCTGATCTCTCGAAGACAGAAACATAATGGGCACCTTGGAAATCTTACGAATCTCCTGACACCAGTGATAACCATTAAAAAGAGGCAGGCCAATATCCATGAGGACCAAATGAGGTTCTGACTGAACAAAAAGGCTCAATACCTCCATAAAATCCTCTACCAAAACGACCTCAAACCCCCACTCAGAGAGCAGTTTCCCCACTTGTTGTCGAATGACTTGGTCATCTTCTACTAGTAAAATCTTGTGCATGCGCTCCTCCTTTGCTATTTCTCAAAGTATCAAAACCCTTCATATCAGATTTACGGATTAGTATCTCATACTGTTTAGCAGCCTATTCCCCAAATCCAGATCAGAAAACAGATGCTAAATAGAGAACATTCCCACTGATATCATACCTTATTTTTAATTATAGTTCCAGCCTTATCCTATATTTTCCTTTTTGTGCTCATTTAGTTAGCGTTTCTTTCACTTATTTAATAGATCTAGCCTTCTTATTGACAAGCTAGCCATGATTTGTTAGAATATGAATGAACAAATCAGTTTATTCATTCATAAAACAAAGGAGGCTAAATCATATTGGACAAAAAACAAGCTTTAAAGACAGCGGCCTATGAAGTTTTTTCGAAAAAAGGTTACAAGGCGACAGGAATTTCAGAAATAGCTAGACAAGCTGGTATGGCAGTGGGCTCTTTTTATAACTATTACGAGAGTAAAGAAGCCATTTTTCTAGACATCTATATAGATGAAAACAACCGTGTTCGACAAGCTATGATTGAAGAACTGGATTGGGAAATTGATATGATTGATCTTATTAGTCAACTCTTTGCTCAGTCCAGAGCACTCGTTTCTTCCAATAAAATCCTTGCAGAATGGTACAATCCTGCCATAGCAGATGAGTTGCACAGCTACTATTCCTCAGAAGAAGGTAAAGTCGCAAATCCATTTCATCAATTTCTAGTAAAAACTTTTACAAATCGTATGCAGGCTGAGGGGTATTCTCCAGAAAAGATTCAAGAGATTTTACAAGTTTACAACCTATTTTACTACATGGATATGCATATCACGGAAAAAGATTTTCCAGATATTGGCAAAACTGTCGAAATACTTGCAACCAACTTCATAAAAGGAGTTCTAAAATAAAGAAAATGGTTTTCTTTATTTTTTGAAAAGATGTGAATGAATTATTTTTTAGTTCATTCATAAAATTAAGAACAGGAGTCATAAAAAATGAAAAGAGGTAAAAAAATGTTTATTATCATTCTATCAACACTTGGAGCGCTATGTATTATAACTTGGGGTGCCATCGCTTATCTTGGACGAAGCCAGACATTATCGATAAAATCCATTGAAAACCCCAGCGGAGATCTATATTTAATTCATATCACAAAACCGAGTCATCAAATCTGGAAAGCTGGGGCTTATGCTAAGTTTACACTCCCTGATACCTCGTCTACTGCTAGAAAAAATGAAGATAAAGGGAATCAATCCAGTCGATGGCTGACCATTGCCTCCACACCTGATGAAGATGAAATCCTCATTTTAACTCATAATAGTGGTAGCCACTTTAAGAACACCTTGACACATTTACCGGCTGGTAGTGAGATTGAGATGAGTTGGCTGGATTCCTCTTTGACCGTTAAAGATACGAATCAGCCACTAGTTTGCTTTGCATCTGATGTTGGCATTTCTGCTTTACGTCCCCTTATCAAAGAATGGGCTGGTAAATGTCCGATTATTCTCAACCATTTTGACAAAGGAGTTACTATTTTCGATAATGAGATGAAGAAACTGGCTCAAAAAACATCAAATTTTACTTATAAAACGAGCGATGAACTTTCTCAAAGTCAAGAATTTTTAAAACGTGCTATTGATGAATACGGCAATCAAGCCAGCTATCTCATCACAGGTCAGCCTGATGATGTAAATGAGATGAAGAATTTTTTAAAGGAAAATGGGATTGATAGCAAAAACATACAAGTAAGCTCGTTTAGAGGTTTGAAATAGGAGCAATCTATCTTCTATGTATTTCATTCAAACCCTACTAGGTCATTCGAACAAGTCTACTAGCTAATTCTTGGTAAATGTGATAGGATAAACATAGAGAAAGGAGCTTTTATGGCCAATATTTTTGACTATCTCAACGATGTAGCATACGATTCCTTTTATGACCTCCCCGTGAATGAGTTAGATGTTCTTGCCCTGACTGAATTAACCTACCTAGCTTTTGATAATGTAGTCGCCCAAGAACCAAAGCGTCTCATAGAACTAGCACCTCAAATCCCTAGAGAAACGACTATGTTGACCAATAAAAACCGTCTCCAGTTATTGGATCAGCTCGTTCAACACAAACGGTTTAAAAATTGCAAGCTCTCAGACTTTATCAACGATATCGATCTTGAATTGCAAAAACAGTTTGCGGCTATGACTTATCGTATCAGTCTCGATACTTATTTGCTTGTTTTTCGCGGGACGGATGACAGCATCATTGGTTGGAAAGAAGATTTCCATATGACCTATATGAAGGAAATCCCTGCTCAAAAACATGCCCTCCAGTATTTAGAAAACTTTTTTGCTCAACATCCTAACCAAAAGGTTATCCTAGCAGGACACTCAAAAGGGGGCAATCTAGCCGTCTATGCTGCCAGTCAACTTGATCCAAACTTGCAGAAAAACATTATCTCTGTCTATACTTTTGATGCCCCTGGACTTCACAAGGAACTAACCGAAACATCAGGCTATCAAAACATGATGGAAAGAACGAAAGTGTTTATCCCGCAAGGGTCTATCATCGGAATGATGTTGGAAATTCCGGACAAAAAAATCGTCGTTCGAAGCACCGCTCTAGGTGGCCTTGCTCAGCATGACACCTTTAGTTGGCAGGTTGAAGACAAGCACTTTGTCCAACTAGACGAAACTAATAGTGACAGCCAGCAAGTCGATACTACCTTCAAGGAATGGGTTGAAACAGTTCCTGACGAAGAACTGCAACTCTACTTTGACCTCTTTTTTGGAATCATTCTCGATGCTGGAATCTCCTCTATCAACGACCTTTCTTCCTTCAAGGTTATTGAACACATTCATCATCTCTTTATCCAAGCCCAATCCCTCACTCCTGAAGAAAGAGAAACCATGGGGCGCTTAACTCAACTCTTGATTGACACCCGCTACCAAGCTTGGAAAAATCGTTAAGGTAGAAAAAGACTTTCTGATACCCTAAGCCTTCTCTTCTGTGTTATACTGATATCAGTACATTCTTTGAGAGAGGAAATCCTATGAAAATCCATAAAACCGTGAATCCTGTTGCCTATGAAAACACCTACTATATAGAGGGAGACCAACACCTGATTGTGGTTGACCCAGGTAGCCATTGGGAAACCATTCGTAAGACCATCGAGAAAATCAACAAACCCGTCTGTGCGATTCTCCTGACCCACACCCACTACGACCATATTATGAGTCTGGACTTGGTGCGTGAGACTTTTGGAAATCCTCCAGTTTATGTAGCGGAAAGTGAAGCCAGCTGGCTCTATACTCCCGTTGACAATCTCTCCGGTCTGCCTCGACATGATGATATGGCAGATGTCGTGTGCAAACCTGCAGAACACACCTTTGTCTTTCATGAGGAATACCAGCTTGAGGAATTCCGTTTTACTGCCCTACCAACCCCAGGCCACTCTATCGGTGGTGTTTCCATGGTCTTTCCTGATGCCCATCTAGTCTTGACTGGAGATGCTCTTTTCCGCGAAACCATCGGACGGACTGACCTCCCTACAGGTAGTATGGAACAACTTCTCCATAGCATTCAAACTCAACTCTTCACCCTCCCTAACTACGACGTCTATCCTGGACACGGGCCAGCTACGACCATCGCTCACGAAAAGACCTTCAATCCCTTTTTCTAGCAAGCAAAAAACCAAGGATGCTATCCTTGGTTTTAGTCTTACCAAATAATCACACGATCCTCTGGTGCGCGCCACATACCGTCGCCTTCTTTGACATCATAAGTTGTAAAGAAGTCATCGAAGTTTGGTACTTGGATGTTGACACGGAGTTTGGCTGGCGCGTGCACGTCGACACTAGCCATGAGTTTCATCAACTCTGGACGACCTTTCATGCGCCAAATGCGAGCAAAGTTGTGGAAGAATTCTTCAGCTGAGAAGTCTGGCTCTCTCTTGGCAGCTTCAAGGGCTGCTGCAATTCCTCCCAAGTCGGCAACGTTTTCTGATACAGTTAGTTTTCCGTTGATCGTTGCGCCGTAAGATTCTTGCCCATCAAACTGGTCGATAACTTTCTGCGTTTTTTCTTTAAAGGCAGCATAGTCGCTTTCTGTCCACCAATCCTTAAGACTACCATTTTCATCAAAGGACGCACCATTTGTGTCAAAGGCATGAGAAATTTCATGGGCAATAACTGCACCAATCCCACCGTAGTTGGCAGAAGACGACTGATGCAAGTCATAGAATGGAGCCTGTAAAATGGCAGCTGGGAAGACAATCAAGTTCTTCTGAGGATTGTAGTAGGCATTGACCATGTGAGCAGGCATGCCCCACTCCTTGTAGTCAACTGGTTGGTTCCACTTGCTCCAGCTGTGCTTGATTTCCACACGCCCAAAGGCTAGGGCATTCTCAAAGAGACTGGCAGTTTCATCCACTACTTTGTCCTTGTAACGTTCTGGCAATTCCCCTGGATAACCAATATAAGGCTTGATGACATTGAGTTTGACAATGGCCTTGTCTCGCGTTTCAGGTGTGAGCCAGTCGTTCTTGGCCAAGCGTTCCTTATAAACGTCAATCATAGTCGCTACTTTTTTCTCTACGTCTGCCTTAGCTTCTGGGGAGAATTTTTCATGCGCGTACCAGAGACCCAGAGCTTGCTTGAAAGGACCTTGGGCCAAGTGATAAGCTGCCTTGACCTTGTCCTGAGCTTCTGGAACACCTGAAAGAGCACGACCATAAGCACCTGACAAAACACGAATCTCGTCTGTGAGGTAGCTGGTTGAGAGATTGACCACACCCAAAATCAAGGTTGCTTTAAGTAGAGGCCACGCTTCTTCACTATAGAATTGATCTGCTGCTTGCCAGAAACGTTCCTCGTCTACGATAACCTTATCTGGAGTTTGTCCAAGAACTGCTTGGAAGAAATCATCCAAAGGTAGGGCAGGAGCAAATTTCTTAAAATCTTCATAAGCGTATGGATGGTAGAGTTTGGCATATTCTGAACTTTCTTCGTTAGAAAGCACCACAGCCGCAATGCGACGGTCCAATTCCAATCGTTTCTCTAGTAAGTCCGCGATTTCCTCATCTGAAAAATCATAGGCTTTGAGAAGATTTGCGCTACTTTCCTTCCAAAGAGTCAAGAGCTCCTCACGCTGAGGATGGTCTTCAGCGTAGTAAGTCGTATCTGGTAGGATGGTGCCTGGTGCACTGGCCCAGAGAACATTGGTTCTGGCATCCATAAAGTCTGGTGATACGCCAAATGGGAGGAAGTTTGGCTTACCAGCTAGTTCAAACGCTGCTAGTTTGCTGGTAAAATCCGCAAAACTCTCCAAATCTTGGTATTCCTTGAGCATTGGCAAAACAGGCTTGATCCCATCTGCTTCTCTCTTGTCAAAATCACGTACCATACGATGGTACTTAACAAAGTTTGCGAGGATGGCATCCTCTGGGACTTCTTCACCTGCCAACCACTTGTCTGTAGTCGCCAGCATCAACTCTTCAATTTCCTCGTCAAGGTCAATAAAACCACCTGTTCGAGATTTATCAGCTGGAATCACAGCTGTTTTTTCCCATTCGCCATTAATAGCGTCATAAAAATCATCTTGATAACGTGTCATCTTGTTCTCGCTTTCATATTTTCACTTATTCCTAGCTTAGCAAAAAAACCTAGGGAATGCAATTAAAAATGGTTTCTCTTTTCACTTCATTTTTCAGTTATTATTTTAAATTTTTCAAAAATTAACTTGACTTAATTTTTTTTTTAATGTATATTAAAAGGCAGGAGGAATACAACTGTATGATACATATCGAAAACCTCAGTGTCTCCTACAAAGAAACGCTGGCACTAAAAGATATCTCACTAGTGCTCCACGGACCAACTATTACCGGAATTATTGGTCCAAATGGTGCTGGAAAATCAACTTTATTAAAAGGTATGTTGGGAATTATCCCACATGAAGGTCAGGCCTTTCTCGACGATAAAGAAGTCAAGAAATCTTTAAATCGAGTTGCCTATGTCGAGCAAAAAATCCATATCGACTACAATTTCCCTATCAAGGTCAAGGAATGTGTCTCACTGGGACTCTACCCATCCGTCCCACTCTTTCACACCTTAAAAGCCAGCCACTGGAAAAAAGTGGCAGATGCACTTGAAATCGTTGGACTTTCAGACTATGCTGATCGCCAAATCAGCCAGCTCTCAGGCGGACAATTTCAACGTGTGTTGATTGCCCGTTGCTTAGTGCAGGAAGCTGACTACATCTTTTTAGATGAGCCTTTTGTCGGGATTGACTCGATCAGTGAAGAGATTATCATGAATACGCTGAGAGACCTTAAAAAGGCTGGTAAAACAGTTCTCATCGTCCATCATGACCTCAGTAAAGTCCCCCATTATTTCGACCAAGTTTTGCTTCTCAATCGAGAATTAATAGACATTGGTCCGACCGAAGAAACCTTTACCGAGGCCAATCTCAAAAAGGCCTACGGTAGCAAACTCTTTTTCAATGGAGGTGACCTATGATAGCAGAATTTATCGATGGATTGCAAAATTTCCATTTCCTACAAAACGCCTTGATCACAGCTATTGTCATCGGAGTCGTTGCTGGAGCTGTGGGATGTTTTATCATCCTGCGTGGTATGTCTCTCATGGGAGATGCTATCTCTCACGCAGTTTTGCCTGGCGTAGCCCTTTCCTTTATCCTGGGAATTGATTTCTTTATTGGAGCGATCATCTTTGGTTTGATGGCTTCCATCATCATTACCTACATCAAGGGAAACTCTATCATCAAGAGTGACACTGCCATTGGTATTACCTTTTCATCTTTCTTAGCCTTAGGTGTCATCTTGATTAGTGTTGCCAAGAGTTCGACAGACCTCTTCCATATCCTTTTTGGGAATATCCTCGCTGTCCAAGATACGGACATGTGGATTACCATTGGTGTGGGGGCATTGATTCTCTTGATTATCGGGATTTTCTTTAAACAACTATTGATTACATCCTTTGACGATCTCCTGGCTAAAGCCATGGGAATGCCCGTTAATTTCTACCACTATCTGCTCATGGTGCTCTTGACCCTTGTGTCAGTCACTGCCATGCAAAGTGTTGGAACCATTCTTATCGTGGCCATGTTGATCACCCCAGCTGCGACGGCTTACCTTTATGCTAATAGCCTAAAGAGCATGATTTTTCTTTCATCAGGCCTAGGAGCTCTGGCTTCTGTTGTAGGGCTCTTTATCGGCTATAGTTTCAATCTCGCAGCAGGATCCAGCATCGTGCTCACATCCGCCAGCTTCTTTCTAATCAGTTTCTTTATCTCTCCTAAGCAACGATACTTGAAACTGAAAAACAAAAAAATCATTAAATAACGGGGAAACCCTTCTGGAGGAATCTAATGAAAAAATTAGGTACATTGCTTGTTCTTTTTCTTTCTATCATTGGATTAGCTGCCTGTGCTAGCGGGAAAAAAGATACAGCATCTACAAACCAAAAACTAAAGGTTGTAGCGACTAACTCAATCATCGCTGATATTACCAAAAATATCGCTGGTGACAAGATTGATCTTCACAGTATCGTTCCTGTTGGTCAAGACCCACACGAATACGAACCACTTCCTGAAGACGTTAAGAAAACTTCTCAAGCTGATTTGATTTTCTATAACGGAATCAATCTTGAAACTGGTGGCAATGCTTGGTTTACCAAATTGGTTGAAAATGCCAAGAAAACTGAGAACAAGGACTACTTTGCAGTCAGTGACGGCGTAGACATCATCTACCTTGAAGGTCAAAACGAAAAAGGCAAAGAAGACCCACACGCTTGGCTCAACCTTGAAAATGGGATAATTTATGCTAAGAATATCGCTAAACAGCTGATTGCAAAAGACCCTAGCAACAAGGAATTCTACGAAAAAAATCTCAAAGACTATACTGAAAAGCTAGACAAACTGGACAAGGAAGCCAAAGAGAAATTTAACAATATCCCTGCTGAAAAGAAACTCATCGTAACCAGCGAAGGATGCTTCAAATACTTCTCTAAAGCTTACGGAGTTCCAAGTGCCTACATCTGGGAAATCAACACGGAAGAAGAAGGAACTCCTGAACAAATCAAGACCTTGGTTGAAAAACTTCGCCAAACAAAAGTTCCATCACTCTTTGTTGAGTCAAGTGTCGATGACCGTCCAATGAAGACTGTTTCACAAGACACAAATATCCCAATCTACGCACAAATCTTTACTGACTCAATCGCTGAAGAAGGTAAAGAAGGCGACAGCTACTACAACATGATGAAATACAACCTTGACAAGATTGCTGAAGGTTTGTCTAAGTAATCCATTAAAAAACGTCGTTCTCACATGAACTGGCGTTTTTTTTGTTTTCACTTTCCGGTCAAATCATTGGAAAAATCTGATAATTCTCGGTAAAATAAAAGAAAAAAGAATGGAGTAGTTTATGACCACTTTTCTCGGAAATCCTGTAACTTTTACAGGTAAACAACTGCAAGTCGGAGACAAGGCACTTGACTTTTCTCTTACGACAACCGATCTCTCTAAAAAAACGCTAGCTGACTTTGATGGAAAGAAAAAAGTCTTGAGTGTTGTCCCTTCTATCGATACTGGTATCTGCTCAACGCAAACACGTCGATTCAACCAGGAACTTGCCAACCTCGACAACACCGTCGTTCTTACTGTTTCTATGGACCTACCATTTGCCCAAGGACGCTGGTGTGGGGCTGAAGGCCTTGACAATGCCATCATGCTTTCAGACTATTTTGACCATTCTTTCGGGCGCGATTATGCCCTCTTGATCAACGAATGGCATCTCCTTGCGCGTGCTGTCTTTGTTCTCGATACTGACAATGTCATCCGTTACGTAGAATACGTTGACAACATCAACACGGAACCAGACTTTGAAGCTGCTATTGCTGCAGTGAAAGAACTGGACTAAAATCAAAGCCATTAGGGCAGAAGGCTAGAGAAATCTAGCTTTTTTTGATATACTAGATGGAGAGAAAAGACAAGAGGAAACGAATGACGCCAAATAAAGAAGACTACCTAAAATGTATTTATGAAATCGGTACGGAAATGCAAAAAATCACCAATAAAGAAATTGCTACCCGTATGCAAGTCTCTCCACCTGCCGTAACAGAGATGATCAAACGCATGAAAAGTGAAAATCTCATCCTCAAGGACAAGGAGAACGGCTATCTATTGACAGATATTGGCCTCAAACTGGTCTCTGATCTTTATCGTAAACACCGTTTGATTGAAGTCTTTCTAGTTCACCATCTAGACTATACCAGCGATCAAATCCACGAAGAAGCTGAGGTCCTAGAGCACACTGTCTCTGACCTCTTTGTGGAGAGATTGGATAAACTGCTTGGCTTCCCTCAAACCTGTCCCCACGGTGGAACTATTCCTGCTAAAGGAGAACTCTTGGTCGAAATCAATAACTTACCACTAGCAGAGACCAAGGAAGCTGGAACCTATCTCCTGACTCGCGTTCATGATAGTTTTGAACTACTCAAATATCTAGAAAAGCACGCAATTCATATCGGTGACCAACTCCAAGTTAAGCAATTTGATGGCTTTTCCAATAGCTTTACTCTGGTCAACAAAGGTGAAGACCTCCAAGTTGGTATCGATATCGCCAAACAACTCTATGTCGAAAAAATCAACTAAGCCCTTATTCCTGAAAGAAACTTCTTTCAGGGATTTTTTATTATTTTAGTTGTAAGTCCCATTCGTTTGGTGTAGAATGAAGCTAGATAAAAGAGGGAGGTCTTCCTATGAAAAAGCTCTTTAGAATCCATTTTGCAGCTATTGCACTCAGCGATTTGCTACTATTAGCAATTTTTATCTCCAAAACCGATCCCTCTGTAAAGTGGATGCTACTCTCTGGCTTTATTTTCCTCCTTGCTCAGGGACTACTGCTATTTCGCTTGGTCTTCCGACTCAAAAAACATTTCTCTGAGATTTATCCTCAAATCAATAAAAAGATTCGCTTCTACTATTTAGGGATTCTCTCAGTTGATCTTCTGTTATTGATCCTTTTAGTCTTCACCAGTTATCAGCGATTTTCCTCTCTTATGCCAATCGCTACTTCTTGTCATTCTACTTTTTATTATATAATAACTAGTCACATAAGAGAAAACTATCCCGACTTTTACGACAAACACATTTCTTTCTGGAAGTGTTTATAAGCAAAAACCAAGCCAGCTGGGCTTGGTTTTCTTATCTATTTTTAGTATCAAGGATAATGGTGACTGGTCCATCATTTACCAGCTCCACCTGCATATCCGCTCCAAAAATACCTGTCTGAACAGACACTTCTTGCGCTAGCTTTTGGTTGAAAGTGTCATAGAAATCTGATGCCATATCAGGCTTGGCTGCGCCAGTAAAAGCTGGACGATTGCCTTTCTTGGTATCTGCAAAGAGGGTAAACTGAGAAATAGAAAGAATTTCCCCTTCAATATCCCTGACAGACAGGTTCATCTTGCCTTCTGCATCTGAAAAAATCCGCATGTTGACCAGTTTTCTCACAGCATAATCCAGATCTTCCTCTTGGTCCTCTGGGCCTACACCGACCAACAATAAGAGCCCCTGATTGATTTTTCCCTGAACCGGACCTTCGATACTCACTTGGGCTTTTTTGACTCGTTGAATGATGATTTTCATAAAAATCCTTTCTAGATCTTAGCCATTGGTTCGTTTGACAGAGTAGACTTCTGGCACACTTTTAATCTTATCAACTACTGTCGTTAGAGTTGAGAGGTTTGAGATGCCAAAGGAGACATGGATATTGGCAAATTTCATATCCTTAGTTGGTTGGGCGTTAACGGTCGAGATATTCTTGGTCGTATTAGAGAGAACTTGCAGAACATCATTTAAGAGACCTGTACGGTTGAGCCCGTAGATATCGATGTGGGCAATATATTCCTTGCTTGAGAATTGATCTTCCCATTCCACATCAAGGAGACGTTGCTCGTAGTTTTCTTGGGCACGGAGATTCATACAGTCCACACGGTGAATGGCCACACCACGCCCCTTGGTGATGTAGCCGACAATATCATCACCCGGCACTGGATTACAACACTTGGCAATCCGAACCAAGAGACCTGAGGCGCCTTCGATTACCACACCGCCCTCATGCTTGACCTTGAGCTTCTCCTTATTCTCAACCTTAACCTCGCCACCCTTAACTAACTCATCAGCCTCAGCCCTAGCTTTGGCACGTTCCTCCTCACGGCGTTCCTTTTCAGTCAGACGGTTAAAGACGGTAATAGCACTGATTTCTCCAAAACCGATAGCAGCAAAGAGGGAGTCTTCTGTCTTGTAGCTGGTCTTTTGAAGGACTTGATCCATGTGCCGCTTGTCCATATACTTATTAGCCACATAGCCATTCTCTTGGAGCTGATTAATCAGCAGTTCGCGTCCCTTATTAACAGACAATTCCTTGTCTTGATTTTTAAAGAACTGACGAATCTTGTTGCGTGCCTTGCTGGTCTTAACCATGTTGAGCCAGTCACGACTCGGACCAAAAGAGTTGGGGTTGGTTACAATTTCGACCTGATCTCCAGTTTTGAGCTTAGTTGTCAGAGGAACCATACGGCCATTGACCTTGGCACCAGTTGCTTTTTCACCGACTTTGGTATGGATTTCATAGGCAAAATCAATCGGGCCTGAATCTTTTGGAAGGGAGCGAACTGCACCATCTGGAGTAAAGACGTAAATCTCCTCCGCCAGATACTCTTCCTTAACAGACTCGACAAATTCCTTGGCATCGTCAGCCTGGTCTTGTAATTCCATCATTTCCTTGATCCAGTTCATACCAATCGCAGACTCTTTGCTGTTGACCTGACCTTTGATTCCTTTCTTATAAGCCCAGTGAGCCGCAACCCCGTACTCAGCAACTTCGTGCATTTCTTTGGTACGAATCTGGAATTCAATCGGCCCTTTTGGTCCATAGACGGTCGTATGGATAGACTGGTAACCGTTGGCCTTGCGGTTAGCGATATAGTCTTTGAAGCGACCTGGCATGGGTTTCCACAGCTCATGCACATAACCCAACATGGCGTAAACATCACTCTGGGTATCTAAGATACAGCGAATGGCAATCAGGTCATAAATCTCCTCAAAGCGTTTCTTCTTATCCTGCATCTTGCGATAGATAGAGTAGATATGCTTGGGACGGCCATAGATTTTCCCTTTTAGATTGCGTTCGGAAGTGTAGTCCTCTAACTTTGTCACGACTTCATCGACCAAAGCCTCACGCTCTCTGCGTTTTTCCTTCATCATATGAGTGATCTTGTAAAACTCAGTTGGATTGAGATATCGGAAGGACAAGTCTTCCAACTCCCACTTGACGCTGGAAATTCCCAGACGATGAGCAAGTGGTGCATAGATTTCCATGGTTTCTCTGGAAATGCGTTCCTGTTTGTCCTTTCGTAGGTGGTTAAGCGTTCTCATATTATGCAAGCGGTCAGAAAGTTTGACCAAGATAACGCGGATATCCTCAGACATGGCCATGAGCATCTTGCGGTGATTTTCCGCTAATTGCTCTTCAATCGATTTGTACTCAACCTTACCAAGCTTAGTCACTCCATCAACAATAATGCGAACATCATGACCAAACTCTTGCTCTAAATCATCCAATGTCGCATCCGTATCCTCAACCACATCATGCAAAAAACCACAGGCAACTGTCACGGCATCTAGCTTGAGCTTGGCCAAAATCCCTGCAACCTGAATGGGATGAATAATATAGGGCTCGCCAGATTTACGGTATTGACCACTATGGCATTCAACTGCGTAAACCAAAGCTTTGTGTACAAAAGCAACATCTTCTTTCGATAAATATTTTTGCGTTAAAGCGACAACCTCATCGCCCGACAAATTCACTTCTTTCGGCATTTATTCTCTCCAATTCTTCCTACCATTTTATCACTTTTTTAAGAATATTAAAACTAGAAAAGCCTGTTTTCATGCCTAGCCTAAGCAATTAAAAGAAAAACACTGCAAGAGAGACTCTACAGTGCTTTGTTATTTTATTTATCTTAGTAAACTGTTTTTTCAGTTTCTACGTCGAAGAAGTGTGCTTTGTTCAAGTCAAATCCGAGTTCAACTGTTGCACCTGTTTGCAAGTAGTCACGAGCATCCACTTTCGCAACAAATTCATCTTTACCAACTTGGCAGTAAAGGTGAGATTCTGAACCAAGCAATTCTGATACGGAAATAGTAGCTTTGACAACTGATTCTGGGAATGTTTCAAGGAAAGCAGGTTCTGCATTCACATCTTCTGGACGGATACCGAAGATCAACTCTTTTCCTTCGTAGCCTTTGTCACGAAGAACTTTCAAAGCACCTTCTGGCACTTTCAAGCGGAAACCGTCAGAAACAATTTCATTGCCTTCTAATTTCACATTGATGAAGTTCATAGCTGGGCTTCCGATGAATCCTGCAACGAACTTGTTAACTGGGTTTTTGTAAACTTCTTGAGGTGTACCGATTTGTTCAACACGTCCGATAGTACCTGTACCAGCAGGGTTCTTAGTTGCTGACATGATAACGATACGGTCTGCAAGTGTCATCGCTTCTGTTTGGTCGTGGGTTACGTAGATAGTTGTAGCTCCGATACGACGGTGAATCTTCGCGATTTCAGCACGCATAGATACACGAAGTTTGGCATCCAAGTTTGACAAAGGTTCATCCATCAAGAATACTTTTGCATCACGGACGATGGCACGACCCATGGCAACACGTTGACGTTGACCACCTGAAAGGTCAGCTGGTTTACGATCCAAGAATTCTTTCAAACCAAGGATTGCTGCTGCTTCTTGCACACGTTTGTCGATATCTTCCTTGCTGTATTTACGCAATTTCAAACCAAAAGCCATGTTGTCATAAACAGTCATGTGTGGGTAAAGAGCGTAGTTTTGGAAAACCATGGCGATGTCACGGTCTTTTGGAGCTACGTCGTTGACAACCACGCCATCGATAGATGCAGTACCTTCTGTAATGTCTTCAAGACCCGCAATCATACGAAGAGTTGTTGATTTACCACATCCTGAAGGACCTACGAAAACGATAAATTCCTTGTCTTTGATGTCCAAGTTGAAGTCTTCAACTGAGTAGTGTTCGCTGTTTGGATATTTTTTGTAAATATTTTTAAGATTTAATTCTACCATCGAGGTGAACTCCTTTTGTCTTTTGATAGTTTTATTATAGATGAAAACGCTTTACTTTTCTATGGCAAGGTGACCAAAAAAATAAAAAAGTTCTGTGCAACTTGCACAAAACTTTAGAGAATATCTGGTAAAATCAACTGATAACACAAGGTTAGATCTGTCAACTCCTTCAACTGAAGTCCTGTTAACTCTTCCCATTTATCAATCTTATATTGGAGAGAATTGCGGTGCAGATAGAGTTGCTGGGCTGTTTTAGTTAGGACAGCACTATTTTCCCAGAGAGAAAGAATGATTTCCTGAATCTGATCTTGGTCCAGAATCAACTGACGAAGGTAGTCTTTGATAATTCTATGGTCAACCAGTCCTTCCCCAAGACTCCAGAGATAGAGCTGTGAAAAAGTATGAACACCTTGATGACCTTGACGCCACCAAGCCTTAAACAAGTCCCGCTCTGCTTGGATTAAATCTGACAGAGCCTGATACCCAGTCTGAGACCAAACCTGCCCCAACATGATAGATAGACGAAGGCCAAAGTCATACTCAACCGCTTCAATCGTATCAGATAAGATTGAGCGAACAGAGGTGTACTTATCTTGTTGAAGCACAAATACATAATCCTGAACTCCGACCTGCAATACTGTCTGGCAGTTGGGAAAGAGAGTTTGCATCATATCCAACCAAGAGGCTAGATTTTCCTGTTGGTAATAAGACAGATGGCAATAAACCAATTGAATCTTTTTGAAAGCTTGTGGTGCCTGCCCCTTCCCCTCGATCAGATAGGGATACCAAGGATTGAGCGAACGAGCCTGCTCCTGCTGGGTCAAAAGGGCAACCAACTGCTTTTCACGCTCGCTGAGCCCAGCTTCCTCCAGTAGAATCCACTGCTGAGAAGCTAAAGGGAGAGTAAGATAGCCTGGTTTCTCAATCGGCTGATCTGAAATCTGAGCTTCAGGAAACCAGTCCTGTAATTCCTTTGCAATCATATCCTAGCCCTCCACTTTTTGGATGCACCAAGAAATTATGGTCTCTAGACGCTCCACATTTTCAGTCAGATGGAGATAACCCATCACTGCTTCAAAACCTGTAGACATGCGGTAAGTCACCACATCTGCATTTTTAGCCTTTGTGTGGCTATTGGTATTGCGGCCACGTTTGTAGATTTCTTCTTCTTTTTCCGTCAGGATTTGCTCCTCCAACATGAGGGAAATCAAGCGAGCCTGAGCCTTGGCTGAGACATACTTAGTCGCCTCTTGATGGAGTTTGTTGGGTTTGGTCATGCCTTTGAGAATGAGATGGCGACGGATATACATGGAATAAACCGCATCTCCCTCAAAAGCTAGCGCAATCCCATTAATGAGATTGACATCAATCACGTGTCCACCTCACTCCATCTTTGGTGTCAAGGAGCTTAATCCCTTGAGCAGCCAATTGATCACGGATTTGGTCTGCTGTCGCAAAGTCACGATTGGCACGCGCTTCTTGACGTTTTTGGATTAAGGCTTCAATGTCTGCATCCAAAACTTCCTCAATAAAGACAATTCCGAAGACTTCCAACATGGCCGCAAGAGCTTCCTTAACACTTGCATCATAGTTGCCGGAGTTGATCCATTTGGCCATTTCAAAGACAACTGTGATACCATTTGCGGAGTTGAAATCCTCATCCATAGCGGCTACAAACTTATCTTTAAAGTCCTGTAACTCTTGAGCATCTACAGTCCCAGAAAATGGTTGCTCGTAAGTGTTCTTTAGATACTTAAGATTTGTCTCTGCATCGCGTACTGCTTTTTCCGTAAAGTTGATAGGCTTACGGTAGTGTTGTGTCGCAAAGAAGAAACGAAGCACTTGCCCATCAAGAGTTTTAAGGGCATCATGAACTGTGATAAAGTTGCCCAAGGACTTAGACATCTTGACATTGTCGATATTGACAAAGCCATTATGCATCCAGTAGTTAGCAAAAGTCTTGCCTGTTTTTGCTTCTGACTGGGCAATTTCATTGGTATGATGCGGAAACTCAAGGTCGGATCCCCCACCGTGGATATCAATGGTATCACCCAAAATCTCTGTTGACATGACCGAACACTCGATATGCCAGCCCGGACGACCAGGTCCCCAAGGACTGTCCCAAGAAATCTCGCCTGGTTTTGCAGCTTTCCAAAGGGCAAAGTCTACAGGATTTTCCTTGCGAGCTGTTTCTTCATCGGTACGACCTGAAGCACCTAGCTCCAAATCTTCCAAGGTTTTATTAGCCAACTTAGCATAGTTGTGAGATTTTTCCACGCGGAAGTAAACATCCCCTTGACTCTCGTAAGCATAACCTTTTTCAATCAAGTCTTCCACAAAGCGGATAATGTCCGCCATAAACTCCACTACACGCGGATGGCGAGTCGCAGGTTTCACGCCTAAGGCCGTCACATCCTCACGAAAGGCAGCGATGTACTTGTCCGCGACCTCCTGAGGCGTGATGCCTTCTTCCTTGGCACGGTTGATAATCTTATCATCTACATCTGTGAAGTTAGAAATGTAGGCAACTTCATAGCCACGGTATTCAAAATAGCGACGAATCGTATCAAAAGCCACCGTCGAACGGGCATTCCCCACGTGGATATAGTTATAAACTGTCGGCCCACAGACATACATCTTAACCTTGCCGTCCTCGATTGGTACAAATTCTCGCAAATCACGAGACATGGTGTCGTAAATTTTAATCATGCGGTCCACTCCCTTCTCTATTTCTCACTTTTTCGGCTGAAAACCAGCTCTGCAAATGGGCCAAATTGTCTGAGGCTATCCAGTTGGTAAAAGCGCTGCCCTTCCTCTTGGGTAAAGAGGGGAATCCCCTTTCCTAGGATAAGGGGTGCTATCTGAATAATGAGGTGGTCGAAAAGATCCGCATCCAAGAGCGGTCCTACCAAGGAATTACCACCAATCACAAAGACATTTTTGCCTTTGTCAATCTGGCGAACAAAGTCCACCACATCCCCAGCTACTGGCTGGTAATTGCTGACAGGCAGGTGCCTATCATGCGTAAAGACATAGTTTTCCGTAGCTTGATAAAAACTTTCTACATCTTGCAAATCCTGGATTTCCTCAAAGGTCCGCTTGCCCATGATGGTGATATCCATTTGCCTGTAAAAGTCATCATAGCCTGTATCCTCTACAGAACCAAGCTGATGCAGCCAGTCTATCCTGTGCTGGCTGTCTGCCAAGTAGCCATCCATGGTGATACAGCCGTAAAAATATACTGCCATTCTTGTAGTTACCTTTCTAGTTCTACACTTTTGCTTTCAGATAAACTACCTGAGTCTGTTTGACAAAGCCAATTTTTTCATACAAGCGCTTGGCACCTACATTGCTATCTTCTACTGCAATTTGAAACTCCCTGTCATTTTGCTCAATCAGTTGGTTAACAAGGGATTTTGCTAAGTAACTTCCATAGCCTTTCCCACGTTCAGGTTCAGATATTGCTAACCCGTAGAAGTAATTCGTATTAGTCGATAAATCTACCGTGCAAGTTCCAATAACCTGACCGTCTTTTAACAAAATATATAAGCGACTTTCTGGATCCTTCAGAGCTTCAGCGACATATCTATCCACAATCTCTCTCGATTCATGTTCCTCTGAGAATACCTGAAATTTTAACTGACTGATTTGCTCCTGATACGAACTATCTGCTAACAAAACTTCAAGATTAGAAACCTTTGCTAACGGATAAGGTCTTCTATCCTTACCTAACCAGGTTTCTGTCTCTTCATCCTCGACCAATTCCCAGTTGCTAACAAAATCAGGATGGCGGTCTAGAAAAACACGCTCTGTCTGAAGAGTGACTGAATGAATCGGAAAAGAAGCTGTTTCTCTCTCAAAACTAGTAAACAATGCACGCGCAATCCCCTGACGTCGATGACCTGGATGAACCAGTATCGTCACTTCTACATCTTGGTCATCTGCATAGACAGTTAATAAACCAACAAGTTCGCCTTTTTCATAATAAAGGAAAAAGGCGGGCATGTTTGGGTCAAAATTAAGCATGTTAGAGAGATAGGGATCACGATAGGTACCGTCATAGTTTTGGCAACAGTTAATTAGTTTTTTCGCCTCAGATAGCTCCTCTTGGCTTAACTTGTTTCTTGCTTGAATCATATAGGTACCCTCTACAACCCCGACGATCTGTGACTAGCTTCTCTAGCCTGCTCTAGTTTATTGACGTAGTACTCGCGTTTTTCTTCGACTTCGTGGATCGTTGGTTCATCCTTCTGTCCATGAACTCGGACGATCTTAGCCGGGATTCCAACTACAGTTACATCACTAGGTACATCCGCCACGACGACTGCGGCTGCTCCCACCTTAGCATTTTCACCGATTTCCACTGGTCCGATAACTTGGGCATGGGCCGATATGAGAGCTCCTTTACGCACAGTCGGATGGCGTTTGCCAACATCCTTACCAGTCCCACCAAGAGTCACTCCGTGATAGAGAAGAACGCCTTTTTCAACAATCGCTGTCTCTCCAATCACCAGACCTGAACCATGGTCGATAAAAACACCTGAGTCAATCTGGGCACCCGGATGGATCTCAATCTGAGTCCAAAAGCGCCAAAACTGGCTGTGCATACGAGCCAAGAGTTTAAAGCCATGCTTCCAGAGAAAATGCGAGAGACGGTGAGCCGCTAAGGCCTTGACACCTGGATAAGTCAGCAAAACTTCCAAACTGTTGCGTGCCGCTGGATCATTTTCTTTTACAATATCAATGGTTTCGCGCCACCATCCCATACATTTCTCCTTTTCTTATTCTGAATCTTTTGGTGTTTCTGTAAATTCTTTCTTCGGTTTGTGGTCCTTGTGATGACGTGGACGGTGAGGTCGCTCAGACTTTTCACCTTTTTCATCATGCTCAGGTTTTGGCGGACGAGGAAGAAGGGCTTTCATAGAGGCATCGATACGGCCTTTTTCATCAATCTTGATAACCTTAACATCGACTTCATCACCGATAGCTACCAAGTCCTCGACACGGTTGGTACGAGTCCAAGCCATTTCAGAAATATGCACAAGTGCATCTGTCTTATCAAAGAGGTTGACAAAGGCACCAAATTTCTCGATACGAACAACCTTAGCATGGTAAACTTCATCCACTTTGGCTTCACGAACCAAGCCAGCAATGATTTCTTTGGTACGGTTAATGGCATCTTGGTCGCTAGAGTAGATAGATACATTTCCTTCTTCGTCGATATCAATCTTAACGCCTGTTTCAGCGATAATCTTGTCGATGGTTTCTCCACCCTTACCGATGACAATCTTAATTTTGTCGACATCAATCTTGATGGTATCAATTTTCGGAGCAGTTGGAGCCAATTCTGGACGAACTTCTGGAATGGTTGCTTCAATCACATCAAGGATTTCAAAACGGGCTTTCTTAGCTTGGGCAAGGGCTTCTGTCAAGATTTCTGCAGTAATCCCTTGGATCTTGATATCCATTTGAAGGGCTGTAATCCCGTCACGAGTACCTGCAACCTTAAAGTCCATGTCTCCAAAGTGGTCTTCCAAACCTTGGATATCGGTCAATACTGTGTAGTTATTACCATCTGAGATGAGACCCATGGCAATCCCTGCTACTGGTGCCTTGATTGGCACACCACCAGCCATAAGGGCAAGAGTACCCGCACAGATAGAGGCTTGAGATGAAGAACCGTTTGATTCCAAGACCTCAGCTACCAAGCGGAGCGCGTATGGGAATTCTTCCAAACTTGGCAAGACTTGAGCAAGAGCACGTTCCCCGAGAGCACCGTGACCAATTTCACGACGACCTGGCGCACCATAACGCCCTGTTTCCCCTACAGAGTATTGAGGGAAGTTATAGTGGTGCATAAAGCGTTTCTTGTACTCTGGGTCCAAACCATCGATGATTTGAGTTTCTCCCATCGGAGCCAAGGTCAAAACTGAAAGAGCTTGAGTTTGGCCACGAGTGAAAAGACCGGAACCGTGTACACGAGGAAGGAAGTCAACAACCGCATCCAAAGAACGGATTTCATCAACCTTACGACCATCAGGACGAACCTTGTCTTCTGTGATCAAACGGCGCACTTCAGCGTGTTCCATTTGTTCCAAGATTTCAGCCACATCACGCATGATACGGTCAAATTCTTCATGGTCTGCATATTTTTCTTCATACACCGCAGTCACTTGGTCTTTAACTGCTTGAGTTGCAGCTTCACGAGCCAATTTTTCTTCTACTTGAACCGCTTTTTGGAGGTCACTGTTGTAGGCTGCGATGATTTCAGCTTGCAAGTCAGCATCCACATGAAGTAATTCCACTTCTGCTTTTTCCTTACCAACAGCAGCAACGATTTCTTCTTGGAAGACAATCAATTCTTTGACAGCTTCGTGTCCTTTCAGAAGGGCTTCCAACATGATTTCTTCTGACAATTCTTTGGCACCAGACTCTACCATGTTGATGGCATGTTTAGTTCCTGCTACTGTCAATTCAAGAAGAGATTGCTCTGCTTGTTCTTGAGTAGGATTGATGATGATTTGGCCATCTACATAACCCACTTGTACCCCAGCGATTGGTCCGTCAAACGGGATGTCTGAGATAGAAAGTGCCAAGGATGAACCAAACATAGCTGCCATTGGTGCAGATGCATTTTCATCGTAAGAAAGAACCGTATTGATGACTTGCACTTCGTTACGGAAACCTTCCGCAAACATTGGACGGATTGGACGGTCAATCAAACGCGCTGTCAAAGTCGCATCTGTTGAAGGACGTCCTTCACGTTTCATGAAGCCACCAGGAAATTTCCCAGCCGCATACATTTTTTCTTCGTAGTTGACTTGTAGTGGGAAGAAATCCCCAGTTGCCATCTTCTTAGACATAACGGCCGCAGTCAAGACAGTTGACTCACCGTAACGCACGACAACTGAGCCATTTGCTTGCTTAGCAACCTGACCAGTCTCTACGATTAACTCACGACCCGCAAAAGTCGTTTGAAACACTTGTTTTGTCATTTTAATCCCCTTTGGATTGATGAAATTATACGCCTTGCCTACAAAAATCAGGATACAAAGGGCGTAAAGAATTCCGTATGAAAATAGGAGATTGACGCAGTGTGCGATGCACACCAGGAAATCTATCTTTTTCACTAGGAATTTAGCCCGTGTTCAACTATCTAAATACTTTGAAAAGTTTAAAAGTATTATTCTTTAGCATTTGTACCTTTTATAGCAGATTTGAATAGCTAAGAATCTGTTTATACCCTCATCTTTGTATCAAGTACGTACAGAGTCTATTTTATCATATTTTTCTTAAAAAGTGCGGGCTTTTCTATTAAAAAGGAACCATCCCCCTCGCTTGAGAAGAATGGTTTGCTTTTTATTATCCTAAAGACTGATGATTAAACAAGGCATGGGTTGCTTGGTGGATGTATTTTGCTGTTTCAGAATTGTTCATGGTGTACAAATGCACACCTGCGACATCCTGAGTGACCAAGTCCACGATTTGATCCACTGCGTAGGCAAGTCCTGCTGCTCTGAGCGACTCAGGGTCATGCTCATACTTGTCTAAGATGGCCTTAAATTTTCGTGGAAGGTGGATATTCTCACACGTTTTCAAGAGACGAAGCGCTTGGTTACGGTTAAGAATAGGCATGATTCCCGCATGAATGGGAACATCAATCCCTGCCAAGGTACACTTATCTTGGAAATCATAGAAGCGCTCATTGTCAAAGAAAAGTTGCGTTACGAGGCTGGAACAACCTGCGTCCACTTTCTTCTTGAGATTTTGAATATCCGAGATCTGGTTTGGCGAGTCAGGGTGCCCCTCTGGATAACAAGCACCAACAATATCAAAGTGAGGGGCTTGTTCCTTGATGAACTCAATCAAATCCGTTGCGTAGCGGAAATCCTTTTGCGGTTCCACATCAGGGATGATGTCCCCACGTAGAGCCAAGATTTTTCGCACACCAACCTTGTCCAAGTCCGCAAGTGTCTCTGCAACCTTCTCCTTAGTCAGATAGATAGCTGGCAAGTGGGCAATAGTTGGAATCGCCAAGTCATTCTGGATAAAGTCAGCCAAACGAACCGTTGTTTCCTTGATATTAAATTTATTATTGCTGGCAGTCACACTGATAAAATGCGGTGTCAGCTCCCGCATATCCTGCAAGGCTGAAATAATTTTATCATTACCCACTGCTGGGTTTGGAGGGAACACTTCAAATGAAAGTGACGGCGTTTGGCGTGACATAGTCATTATCCTTTTCTTTTTGATTTCATGATTGCTGAGCAGCTAGGGCCAAGCAGTGTCTTGATCAAACTGTGTCAAGAGAGAAATCTTATATTACAATTTCTCACGCGCAGCTTTTGCTGCTTCTACAAGGCGGATCAAGCTTTCTTTTGTTTCTGGAATACCGCGTGTTTTCAAACCACAGTCAGGGTTGATCCAAACTTTCTTGCTTGGTACTTTGGCAAGGATAGCATCGATTGTGTGGTCGATTTCGCCTTCATTTGGCACACGAGGAGAGTGGATATCGTAAACCCCAGGTCCCACTTCTGTTTGGAAGTTTTTCGCTTTGAGTTCGTCCAAGATTTCAAGGTTTGAACGGCTTGCTTCAAAGGAAATAACGTCCGCATCCATGTTGTCGATGGCTGGGATGATATCTGTAAATTCTGAGTAACACATGTGAGTGTGGATTTGAGTATCTGGCGCTACTGTAGAGTGTACCAAGCGGAAGGCAGGGATTGCCCAGTCAAGGTAGTCTTCGTACCAGTCGCTACGACGGAGTGGCAATTTCTCACGAAGAGCAGCCTCGTCGATTTGGATGATTTTCACACCTGCAGCTTCAAGGTCAAGAACTTCATCCTTGATAGCAAGGGCGATTTGAAGAGTTGAGTCCTTGATAGAGATGTCTTCACGTGGGAATGACCAGTTAAGGATGGTAACAGGTCCTGTCAACATACCTTTAACAGGTTTGTCAGTACGGCTTTGTGCGTAGCTAGACCATTTCACAGTGATTGGGTTGAGACGAGTGACATCACCCCAGATGATTGGTGGTTTCACCCCACGCATACCGTATGATTGTACCCAACCATTCTTAGAGAAGAGGTAACCGGACAAGTTTTGACCGAAGTACTCAACCATGTCGTTACGCTCGAACTCACCGTGTACAAGCACGTCAAATCCAACTTCTTCTTGCCATTTGATCCATTCGTCGATGGTTTCAGCAAGGAAAGCGTCGTACTCTTCTTGTGACAATTCACCCTTACGGAAGGCCAAACGTTTGGCACGGACTTCCTTAGTTTGAGGGAATGAACCGATGGTTGTTGTTGGAAGAGCTGGAAGTTTGAAAGCTTCTTCTTGGATGGCTTCACGTTCTGCAAAGGCTGGCAAACGAGTGTAGTCAGCGTCTGTCAATCCAGCGATGCGCGCACGAAGTTCTGCATTTTCACCCACACGCTCAGTCGCAAAGAGTTCTTTGTTAGCTGCAAGTGCTTCTGCACCTTGACCATTGCGGATAGCATCCAAGTCACGAAGTTCTTCCAATTTTTCAACTGCAAAAGCAAAGTGGTTCAAGATAGCTGGCTCAAATTCTTCATTAGCAGTTGTAAATGGCACATGAAGCAGTGAGCATGAGCTTGTCAATACGATGTTTTCAGCTGGAATTTGCTCAAGAACAGCCAAGCTCTTTTCGTAGTTGTTGCGCCAGATGTTTTTACCATTGACTATACCAGCATAGAGAGTCTTGTCAGCTGGGAAACCACCTTTAACGAGTTCAAGAGTTTTCTTACCTTCAACGAAGTCAAGACCGATGGCATCTACTGGCAAATTCACAAGATCAGAGTAGACGTCACGAACGTCACCGAAGTAAGTTTGAAGCAAGACTTCAAGACCTTTCTTGTCAGCCAAGAGTTTGTTGTAGAGGTTCAAGAAGAGAGCTTTTTCTTCAGCTGTCAAGTCTTTGACAAGAGCAGCTTCGTCCAATTGGATACGAGTCGCACCAAGTTCAGCCAATTTTGCAAAAACTTCTTGGTAAGCAGCCACTAAGCTGTCTACGAAGTCTTCTGCTTTCACGCCTTCTTCAAAATCTGATAATTGAAGGAAAGTGAATGGACCGACGAGAACAGGACGAGTGTTCAATCCAAGTTCTTTGGCTTCTTGGAACTCGTCAAAGATCTTGTGACCAGCCAATTTGACTTGAGTATCTTTTTCAAACTTAGGAACGATGTAATGGTAGTTGGTGTTGAACCATTTCTTCATTGGAAGGGCGCGAACATCCCCTTTTTCTCCTTGGTAACCACGCGCCAAAGCAAAGTAACGCTCAAGCTCAGACAAGTCCAAGTTTTGAACAGAAGCAGGGACCACGTTGAAAAGGAATGCTGCATCCAGGAAGTTGTCATAGTGAGAAAAGTCATTTGATGGGATTTCAGTGATGCCTTTTTCTTTGACAATGTTCCAATGTTTAGCACGCAATTCTTTTGCTGCTGCCAAGAGTTCTTCTTCTGAGATTTCTTTTCTAAAGTATTTTTCAGTTGTAAATTTTAATTCGCGGAATTCGCCCAAACGAGGGAAACCGATGATCGTAGTTGACATGATGTGTCCTCCAAAATTTGTTGTTGAAACTATCTTAACAGAAAAGAAAGCGCCTGTATAATTGTAAATAATTAGGCTTTGATATAGTTTGAAACTATATCACTGTTTCTGTCAAAAGAAAAAGACTTGAGACCAGCGTCTCAAATCCTTTGTATAGCTTGTTTGGTGGCTGTATTTTAGTTGGAATGCTCAAACGAGCTATTGACGATTCTCAGCAGTGACTATGGCTTGTTATTAGAAAAGACTATAGGTTGGTTTTCTTTTGTAATCCTGACTCTTACTCCAGCTCAATCCCCTTCTCTCGGAGATTAGCCAGACACTCCTCATAGTATTCTGCATCATGCTCAATATAGATGGGCTTGCCTAGCTTCTCCTCTGCCAAGTCTTGATAAGGAGAGCAGGTCTTGCCACGGTAGTTCTTGTACAACCATTCTGGACTGACATTATAGCCACGGATTGCCATCTCCTCCATGATCAAGCGATGATAGGCATAGAGTTGATAGGGCGAGTGGGTAAAGACATAGTCCACCGTTGCATGCTTTCTCCCCCAGCCATTGCCACGAAGGGCGCAACACTCTCGATGTTGCCCCAAAAGCTGCGGACGGGGAAGTTGTGAAATCAAATCCTCATGCCAAAGTCTCATGGGAGTCTCCTTTCAGTAAAGTCGAATGTTGCAAGTAGGTATTGGGATAGCGTTCCAGCAACTCTCGAGTCTTAACAATCAAGTCTTCCTTAGAAGCCTGACCAAAGTGGTAGCGATCCAGCAAGAGCATATAGTCCTTGCGCTCAGCATCTGTCGCTTTCTTTTTGAAATAGCCCCAAATATGCTGAAAGGCATTGCAAACCTGACCCCTGTGTTCTGGAATCTGGCAAGCACGGTCAATGAGGTTTTGAACATGGCTGACCTCCACCTCTTCATTCTTCAAGTATTGGCGAATCTCATTGTAAATATTACTGGAATGGCTCAAAACGAGGTATTTGTTTCTAGCCCAGAGTTGCTGACACTGGGATTTTTGGTTAGTTTGTTCCATGTTTCTCCTTGCTTTTTATCCGTTTCCAGGAAATATGGAAACAAAGTTGTATCTAAAAAATGAGCGAATTATGAGCGAATCAATTAAGCCCATCACCCTTTAAAGTTTTTCAAAAACTCTTTGAGTTCGGCATCGGCTTCTGGTGTGGTTCCGTGGAGTTGGTTCAGCATTTCGAGTAGAGAAGCTGTTTGGTTTTCGATCGCTTTATTTGTCTCATTAATCTTGCTGACGATTTCCGTCAGTGGCTCGACTTCTTCTTCCTCAAAGGTGTCTACATAGCGAGGGATATTGAGGTTATAGTCATTTTCGACGATTTCTTCATAGCTTGCCAGATGGGCAAACTTGTCAATCTCCTCACGAGGCTTGTAGGCTTCCAGAATCTTCTCGATATGAGCATCCGTCATGATATTCTGATTTTTCCCCTTGTCAAACTCCTTAGAAGCATCAATAAAGTAGACATCACGATTGGTACGGTTCTTTTTGAGAATGATGACCGTCGTTGGAATGCTGGTGTTGAAGAAGATATTAGCTGGTAGACCGATAACTGTGTCAATGGCTCCTTCTTCTAACAAGGCCTTACGAATGGTTCCTTCCGCATTTCCTCGAAAAAGAACACCGTGAGGAAGGACGATAGCCATAACTCCATTATCTTGCTTGAGGTGATAGTAACCGTGTAAAAGGAAGGCAAAGTCAGCCTTGGACTGAGGCGCCAGTTTCCCAAAAGGAGAGAAACGAGGATCATTCAGGAAGCCAGAATTAGCTGACCACTTGGCAGAGTATGGAGGATTCATGAGAACACCGTCAAAGTTGGTTGGCTCCTGTGTCGGCCAGTCTTCATCCAGTGTATCGGCATTGTGGAGAAATTGATTTTCAACTGGAACACCGTGTAGAATCATGTTCATCCGAGCTAGGTTATAGGTCGAGGTATTGAGCTCCTGACCAAAGTAGACCACTGTCTGCGGTTTATGAGAATATTTCTTGGCATTGAGCAAGAGCGAGCCAGAGCCCATAGTCGCATCATAGATGGTAAAACCTTCCTGGTCCTCACGACCCAAAAAGGCAATCTGCGTCATGAGCTTGGCAACTGGCTGAGGTGTATAAAACTCACCAGCTTTCTTGCCAGAGTCAGTCGCAAACTGACCGATCAGATACTCATAGGCATCCCCCAGCATATCTCCCGCATGACCAGCCACATCTAGCACAGCCAACTCCTTCATGACTGCTGCCACCGTTTGGTTTTGCTTTTGCGGAGTGGCCCCTAACTTTTTAGAGTAGAGGTCGATATCTTCAAAGAGGTTTTCATAGAGGTCGTCACTCTGCTCGATATCACGAAAACCTTGAGCTAGATCTTCCAGCTGGAAAGTCCCTTCATTGACTCTTGCTACTAGAGCGGTAAAGGTCAGGTCTGGCTTGATACTATAGTTGAGTTCATCCTTCATGACCGTGAGGAGGTCCTCATGGGTGTCCGCATCCTCGTAGTAGGAGCGATAGACCTCAAGGGCAGTCTCAAGACTATCTGTCCCCTCTTCCATGGTCTCAGCCACGAAAAAGAGCATCTTGTCTGATAGATACTTATAAAAGACCATGCCCAAAAGATAGGACTTATAGTCATTGGCATCCATCTTGGAGCGGAGAACATCCGCTGAGTTCCACAGGGCTTGGTAGAGCGACTGGGAAGTTTGTGTTGTTTCCATAGTGTTTCTTTCTAAGTTTTGCAATTAATTTTTTAAACAAGCAATCATTTATAACCAATCACTTCTCTTTCTACCGTTTGAATCAAGTCCAAAGGAATATCAGAAATAGGAAGTTGATAAACGATATTTTTTCGAGGGTTATAAAATCCAAGATTTTCGATAGTAAGGAAATCAGGGTCAAAGGAATGTAAGCCCATGATATAGTACACAAGGACTTGTAGTGTATGGTCTTTATTAGGAGCTGTTTTAGTCACCTTAAAATCCCATAATGTATCCTTGGTCAGAAAATCTCCATCACCCTTATCAATCGTATCTGTATAACCTCCAAGAAAATGAAAGCCATCCTTTACCAAAGGTCCATAGAGATCGAAGAAGCAAAGACTTCGTTCTACCATGATACGAATATTCTCTATCGTTTCAGCATCCACCATAATTTCTTCAAAAGGTTTATAATACTTAATCCCCGCACGAAAAACGACATCAAAAGAAACCAAACGACAAGCACTTTCTATCGATAAGTCGTCCAATCCTGTCACCAAATCGAGTAGTGCTTCTGCTAGGTCTCCCATGTCAACCTTATGAGCTCCCATGAGAGATATTCTGAAAGCATCACGGGCTTCTGCCCCTTTCGTAAATCGAGTCAAGTAGTCCACACAAATCCCCACTAAACTAGGAGATACAGACTCTACAGGATGCAGAACTCTGTGATCTTCGAACTGCTCTACTGAAAATAATTTGATAGGCAGGTAACCACCTCGAGGTTGGTTAATCTCTTTTATACGTTGTGTTACAGATACCATGAGCTCTCCTTTTTAAAGATATTTTTTAAAGAATGTTAATTCAGTTTTCCTTCTTCCGTAATCGCCTAGCAGAGCTGGCCTCCATCTGATGACTTGTAATTGGATTAGTATATAATCTTCCTAACGCCAATTTTAAAAAACTTGTCAATCGTTTGTTAGTATCAATAATAAATTTTCCTTCTGAGACCTTAAAATCTTGCTCTGGGTATTGTTCATATGATTTTAATAAGGTGCTAATTATTGAGGTCTTAGATAAATCAATTTCATCATCTTTTAGAATTGCTACCATCTTTAAATTATTAGATTTAATCTCAAAGTCTGAGAAACTAACTAAATCAATTCTTTTTAATTCATCAACTTCTGCCTGACTTGCTATACGGTAGTAATCATCAATCCCCTTAAATAAGCTACGAATCGTCCTAAAACTTCTAAAGTATAATTTATTATTTCCATCAAAATAGGCATCGTTCTCAGATTTTAGTTCTATACCCTTTTCAATAATTGTTCTTTCAGCTCTTCTATATCTCCATTTCAAGATTGACTTATCTACCAGTCTCTTTGATTGTGTGATTTTTTGAAAAACTAACCCATCGTTATCAACTTTACGGAAAATTAAGTCAATTTTCGAGAACTCTTCTTCATTCACATCATTTAGACCCGCAGTATTTAAAAATTTATCTTCATATTCTTTGATCATAGACATATGCTCATCATCAATTTCAATATAGAACCATTCCTCATGTTCTAATTTTATTTCTGGATCAAATTCTCTACTATTTTCAGGATCAATCTTCGGAGCAACTAATTCAGAAATATCATCCGTGTTATCCAATTTTCTATACGTTCGACCTACTTTTACTAAAAACATACTATTCCTTCTCCAAAAAAGTAAAATTATTTATTCTAACTAGTCCTTTTATAGTCCCAGTTTCTTTAACATCTTTTTTCTTACTATAAATAATAAAGACATTGCCGTTTTTATCAGTGACTCTGTAATAACGATATGAGAGTAACCATATCAAATTAAAATAGTATGACCTCTCCATAAGAATCCACCATATTAGAAAAATGAGGACTATTACTACAATCTGATATAAGAATGTTAATTCACCTAAACCCAGCATAATTACAAAAAGGCCTAAGTAAGTTGGAATGATTTCATTTTCTACTGGTTGTATACTTTCAACTTGAGCAGTATCATTTGCTTCTTTAAATCTTTTCAAATACTGTAAGACTACAAAAGAAAAAGAAAGCACCAGGAAAATCAACACTCCTATTTTTAGAAAACTACATACATAAGAATCATGTGAGGGAAAAATGTCTATAGTAAATAGATACAAGACTAAACCTGGCGAAAAAGAACAAATTGATAAACAAAACGACAAACATAATCTTCTAATTTTTTTCATAACAAAATTCTATATAAACATATCCTGCAAGAGTTTCTTTTTAAGTGTTTCTAGCTGAGAAATTTTCTCTTGCTGAGCTGTGATTAGGTTATCGAGGTTAGAGAAATAGGCGCCGATGGCTTGTTGTTCTTCGAGTGAAGGAGGAAGTGATACCTTTATTTTCTCTATCTGCCATAAAGAAAGCGAGGGTTGTGCTCCAATTGTTGAATCACTTTTGATAAAAGACTTTATTCTTGGACTTTTCAAAAAATTCAACATAAAAATCGCATCGTCACTCTTCAATCTAATAATTGCAATTTGCTGATTTGTATTTGCAGGTAAATCTTTTTTATCAACTATCCCAACTACCCCAAGAGTACCGACAATTGAAAACAATACATCACCTTCTTTAAGTATAGAACGTTTTAGGTATCCTAAATGTTCTTCTAAACTTGTAGAGGCTGTCCGGACCAAACTACCAGTATCTCTATTTATACTTTCGGTTTTAATATAGTTTACTTCCCCTTGCCAGCTTTTATCTTTCGGTGTGGTTCCCTTAGTTATAGTTTCAGCCCTTGATTTAAGTTCATATAATTCCCACTCGCTCTCAAATCCATCTAAACGAATCTCTGGCACTGTCTGTCCAGCTTTGGGAAACATCTTGGAGAGCATGGTCGTCTTAAGAGATTGGTAGTTAGCAAGATTATCCTTGTAGCTAGCTAGAAGTTCGTCGAGGGTGCGAAAAAGGGTGCCAATGGCGGATTGTTCTTCTAATGATGTAGGCAAACAAACCTTGAGATTTGATAAAGATTTTTGACTAACTCCTTTTGCAGTTCCTCCACTAGATAATGAAGTTAATTCATTAAATATTTTTTGGCTACGCAATAAAGTAGCTAAAAAATCTTCCCGAATTAAATTATGTTTAACTTCAAAGGCAATCGTTCGTTGACTTAGAATATACAAATCATCATTAGGAATCTGTGCAACATTTCCCATTGGTGCTTCAGTAGTAAAAACAACTTGCCCTTTATGAAGATGATTATCTCCCATCCATCGATCATACAATTCTTGATCTCCATAATTGGCATCAGCATTGAAATCAATATAGCCATTCTTTACATTTAAAGCTGATAAAGCTAGATAACCTGTATCACTCCAACTCAAACCTAATTTTTTAGGTGTTCTACCTCTATAATCTAAAATTTTATCTATGTTGGATAATAATGGTCTTTTAACCCAATCTTTTTTTCCTTCACTAAAAATAATTTTAGGTATCATTCTTTTCCTCAACTCTTATAACTCTCTATCTAAAAATTGTTTTAACTTTTTATGTAATTCATAACCTAGAATCATCATTCATCATTTTTTAATATTATATCATGAAAAATCAATATGAACGCTAATAACAAAGCAAAAAGAGAAGAAAACTCTTCTTCTCTTGTAGCACTATTCAATCATTTATCAAGTTATAAAATACTAATTAACTCATCATCAAGCAATGACTTATTGTCTCTATATTTTTCTGAATGCTCCATGTAATCTATAAAAAATTCCGGAGAAGAAGTTGTTGAATCTAGAATGTAATTCTTCTGTTTATCTTCGTTATACTGTTTATTTATTTTTATCTCTCTCAGAATTTTTTTAGAGTATGGTTTCCCATTTGAATCCTGATACATTGGTAATAGCTGTAAGCGACTAAAGATATTAGAAACATATCTTGCTGGAGATATAATATATCTCTTACTAACTATTGTTTTTGGAACCAAAATCAATAATCTATCTTTATTATTCTCCTCAGGATCCAACACATAATGACTCTCAAACTTTGCCCATTCATGACTTATGTGATCCCAATATTCAAAAGTTTTGATGTCACTGCTAATTTGAAGTCCATGTAATGCTTGTTCTAATGAAAAAACAATGAGTTCTTTCTTCAACAAACTGACAATCAAATCTGACATTCTGTCTTCGGAAAATCTTTTGATAAATAAAGGCATAGCTACTGATGTTAATGCTTTTTCTCGGACAGCTGAAACAGATGATTTCACATAACTAAAAAATTGGTCAAGCATCTTCATTGAGACACCTTTCCCTTTTGACTTATTGGAAGAATATCCTAGGTGCGTCGCATTACATTCTTTCGAATGTGAAAAAAGGTTAAATGAATCTTTTTTATTCCCTTCACAATAAATTTCATAAGACTGCTTAATAAAATCATCCACAACTCTTTTAAAATTATCTGGCAATAACAAAGGATCTACAAATAGCATAACATCTTCATTTGTATCAACATCTAAGAAGTCTAATCCTGTTTGTATTTGTTCTCTATTTAAATATTTTGATAATCGAATACCGATCACCCACTTTCTATAATATTTTGTAGAATGTAGGTTAGAATATTTTCGCTTTGATTTACAATCTATCAAATAAATGATACACTAGAAATGGAATTTTTGAATAGTGCTTTCCTGAACTAGCTAAAAATTCATAACCCTATCAAATCGTCAGAGCCCACTGACGTCTTTTTTTATTCTACATTTGTTATTATATCAATTTTCTATAGGAAGTCAAGACCAAAACACAACATAATGTATAAATTGTGTTTATTTTTTTACAAAACCACAATATGTAGTTTTTTATTCTTCTTTAAAATTTATAAACATCAAAAAAAGCCTTAAATAAGGCTTTTTTAAAGGTACTACATTATTTAATTAAAATTAAAAATCTACATATTACCTCCCCACCCTCAATGGCTCAATCACTTCTTCTATCAGTTGGGTATAGGCTTCTTTGATTTGTTTTTTATAGAGGAGGGGATTGAGGGCATCTGCCACTTCTATCTTATAGTCCTGATAGCGCTGGCTCTTGGTCAGCTGGCTCTCTCCTAGTTGTTTCTTGGCTCCCTTGCGGTAGTGTTCTACATAGTAACGGAGTTCATCCTCTCCGACATACCAACGTTTGCTAAAGACTTGGAGGTGTTGCTGGATAACCGCCTCGATCATCTGATCCAAGATATTGGCAATGGACTGACCTCGATAGCTTTCTGGCTTGTCCTGTACTTCCTTCCATAGTTCAGTGATAATCTGGGCAAGATTTGGATTGGTCTTCTCAAGGCTCTCAATATAGCTATCTACTGCCTCTCTATCTTGAGCGCTTAGGTTCTTTTCTTGACTCTGACCTTGCTCGATCAGGCTTTGGATTAAGGTTAGGATATAGGCATAGTTGATCTCATCCACTTGGATGGACTCTAGTTCATAGTGAATATCAAGGGGCTCCCCATCCTCACCACCATCATCTCTTCGGCTTTTTAATTCTGCCAGGATATTTTGATAAAAGCCTAGATAGGTTTCCAATTCTTCTGCGCTTAGTCCTGTCTGCGCGTAGATTTCTTCCTCATCATACTCTTTATAAACTCGGATAGAAGCTAGGTATTTATCGAAGACCTGATAGGCCTTGGCGAGCTTTCTCAACTCAGGTGTAGAAATCTGCTCGATTTGGAGTCCTTCCTCAGGATCATCGGTGATGAGATTTTGGAAATCACTGCAACTCCGTAAAAAGTTCCTCTTTTCCTCTTCCCAGCTTGGGGCTAGGACATCATTTTCACCACCATTTGAGTAGAGCTTGAGGGCATTGTCCACTGCTTCCTTAAAGGCTAGAGGCTTTTGGAAAGTGATGATATGACCATAAGTCTTACTGGAGTCAAAGATCCGATTGGTTCGGCTAAAGGCTTGGATCAAGTCCTGCGGTTGCATAGGCTTGCGGTCGATAAAGAGAGTTGATAGACAAGGAGCATCAAATCCCGTTAAGAGACGATTGACCACAATAACCAAGTCCAACTGCTCATTGCGATAGAGATACTTGTCTTGCTTACGGGCAAGGCGGTTATTGACATCTGTATTAAAACCACGAAGGTCTGCCATAGTAAAGTGAGTATCAAACTCTTGGTTATAGTCCTCTAAGACCTGTTTCATGTGGTCTTGGTTGGCTCTTGAGTCTTCTTCATTTTCAGTGACAGAGTAGGTGATGGTCGCCTTTGGAAAGTCTGGAAGGACCATCTTGACTCTCTCTGATACCTTGACACGTGTTTGACCAGCCTTAACTCTTTTGAGAAGGTCATAGTAGGCTTGGGCTTGAGGGATAGACTTGACCGTCAGGATGGCATTGTAGGTATTGCCCACTCCTTTTTGGAAGCCCAGTTGTTGGCGGGATTTATTGATAATGGCATCCAAGACTTCCAGCATATGCTCCTCATTTTCGTAGACGCTATCAGGTATTTCATTTTCAGCCTGGTCTGTGATGAGGGTATTACGATAATCGACCTTAAAACCTAAAACAGCTCCATCATGGATAGCTTCCTTGACTGTATACTCGTGCAAGCGTTCGCCATACTGTTGCTGGGTGGTTTGGGCTAGGTCACCGACCTGCTGGCGTTTATTTTCCTTAAAGATAGGCGTCCCTGTAAATCCATACCAGAGAGACTGTGGGAAAAATGCTTTAATGTCTTTTTGTGTTTGTGGTGTCACGGCACGGTGGCATTCATCCACGACAAAGGCCACTCGGAGTCCCTTGATTTTATCCGCATCTTTTTGGTAAAGACCTTGTTCAAACTTGCGCATCATGGTGGTGATTTTCTGGATAGTGGTCACCACGACACGCTTATCATTACTTCCTAAGCGCTTGACCAAATCATGGGTATTATCCGTTTCATCGATATCAATGACATCATTGGTCGCATAAGAGAGAAAGGATGAAGTGGTCTGTTGGTCCAAGTCCCTGCGGTCAACGACAAAAATAGTCTTTTGGATGGACGGAATTTGAAGGAGATTACGAGCTACCTTATAAGAAGTCAAGGTCTTTCCTGAACCTGTCGTATGCCAGACATAGCCTGATGCTTGCTGGCGCGAAGCTTCCTGCACCGCTTCGATAGCATGGATCTGATAGGGACGCAAGAGGATGAGAGATTTCTTGCTATCATCAAGGACAGAATACTGCATGACCATCTGGTGAGCACGAGGGATAGAAAGGACTTCGTGGGCAAAGCTGGTCAAGCTCGTTATGGGTTGGTTCTCCTTATCCACCCACTTGGTTAGAAATTGCTTGTTGAGTTTGTTTTCTCTAGCTGCAGCGATATAGCGAGTATCGACCTTGTTGGTCACAACAAACATCTGCAAGCTAGAGTAGATGCCACGAAACTTGCCTTCGCGATCATACTTTTTAATCTGATGAAAAGCATCTAAAAAAGCTACTCGGGGACTTTTAAGCTCAATTTGAATCATTGGAAGGCCATTGATCAAGAGTGTCACATCTAGCCTGCGGTCTTGATCCAGAGGATTCGCCTTGTCTCTCTCGACTTGGTTAACAACTTCATAACTGGACTTACCAGCTGCGATATTGTCTCGCCAGATAACTGATAAACGAATAGTCCCTAGGCTAGCATCTTCTCTTTGAACCTCAACCTTGGCAATACCATTTTCTCCGACCAACCACTTGGCCGCATCGTAGTAGCTGATAAAGTTGAGTTGGTTTTTTATCTGGCGTTTTTCCTGCTCTGTCAAGGGATGGTCTGCTAGAAGAGCCACATTGTTTTGGGCCAGTTTCTCAAAGAAATTGTCCCATAGTTGTTCTTCTGTTTTGAGGTCTTCCCTATAAGTCCATTGACTCTCCCCAGTTACCAGTTGGTTGATCAGTTGGTTTTCTATCTCCAGTTCTGGTTTTACTTGCATCATTCTCTCCTTTAAAGATGTTCTACTTTCTTTATTATAACATGTTTATCTTTAATTCCCCCTTCTTTTATCAAAATATGGTATAGTAGAATCATACTATCTATAAGGAGTTTCTATGTCACAGCATAAGCAAATGAAAGCTGTTTCTCCCCTTCTACAGCAAGTCATCAATATCTCATCTATCGTCGGGGGAGTCGGCACCTTGATTTTCTGTATTTGGGCCTATCAGGCAGGAGTGTTACAGTCCAAGGAAACCCTATCGGCCTTTATCCAGCAAGCTGGGGTTTGGGGGCCACCACTCTTTATCTTTTTACAGATCCTTCAAACCGTTGTTCCGATCATTCCGGGAGCTTTGACCTCAGTGGCTGGGGTCTTTATTTACGGCCACATCATCGGAACTATCTATAACTATATCGGCATCGTGATTGGCTGTGCCATTATCTTTTACCTGGTGCGTCTCTATGGAGCTGCCTTTGTTCAGTCGGTCGTCAGCAAGCGTACCTATGACAAGTACATTGGTTGGCTAGATAAGGGCAATCGTTTCGAGCGGTTCTTTATCTTTATGATGATCTGGCCTGTCAGTCCAGCTGACTTTCTCTGTATGCTGGCTGCCCTCACCAAGATGACCTTCAAACGCTATATGATTATCATCATTCTGACCAAGCCCTTTACCCTAGTGGTTTACACTTATGGTTTGACTTATATTATTGATTTCTTCTGGCAGATGTTTTGAGAATAGAAAAATCCGTTTGGTTTCCCAAGCGGATTTTTTGTTTGTTTTATTTTGCGACACTCTTAGCAAGGACAAAGTTCCCAAGTGTGGCAGAACCATTTCCAGCAACTGCTGGAGTCACGATGTAGTCACGCACATCTGGTACTGGTAGGTATCCATTGAGAAGAGCTGTAAATTTCTCACGCACACGGTCCAGCATGTGTTGTTGGGCCATAACCCCACCACCAAAGACGATGACGTCTGGACGGAACGTCACGGTAGCATTAACCGCAGCCTGAGCGATGTAGTAGGCTTGAACATCCCAGACAGAACTGTTGAGTTCGATGTTTTCACCACGAATACCTGTACGAGCTTCTAGACTTGGTCCAGCCGCAAAGCCTTCCAAACAACCCTTATGGAAAGGACAGACGCCGTTAAATTCTTTTTCTACATCCATTGGGTGTTTAGCCACATAGTAGTGACCCATCTCAGGGTGACCGACACCACCGATAAACTCACCACGTTGGATAACACCTGCACCGATCCCTGTACCGATCGTGTAGTAAACCAAGTTTTCGATACGGCCACCAGCATTGTTACGAGCAACTACTTCACCATAGGCAGAGCTGTTTACGTCGGTTGTGAAATACATGGGTACGTTGAGGGCGCGACGTAGGGCACCAAGTAGGTCTACATTTGCCCAGTGAGGTTTTGGAGTCGTTGTGATAAAACCATAGGTTTTTGAGTTTTTATCGATATCGATGGGACCGAAGGAACCGATGGCAAGGCCTGCAAGATTATCGAATTTTGAAAAGAATTCGATGGTTTTATCGATCGTCTCGATAGGAGTTGTTGTAGGAAACTGTGTTTTTTCTACAACATTAAAATTTTCATCTCCGACAGCACAGACAAACTTTGTACCGCCCGCTTCTAAGCTTCCATATAATTTTGTCATGATAAACCTCTTATCTTTGTTTTCTCTATTATAGCACATTTTAAAGGGCTAGATTTCTCAATATTTTAGATTTTCCTCTGTAAATCTTACCATCCAAGTAAAAACGAACAAACATGATATTTGTTCGTTTTGTTTTTAAATCTGATTTTCGAAGAAGACTAGGCTTTCACTTCGATGATTGCGTCACCCTTAGCAACTGATCCAGAAGCAACTGGATTTACTGAAGCAAAGTCTGCAGTGTTTGTTACGATAACCATAGTTGTGTTATCAAGACCTGCAGCAGCAATCTTAGCTGAGTCAAATGTTCCAAGAACATCTCCAGCTTTAACCTTGTCACCTTGGGCAACTTTATGGTTGAAGCCTTCACCGTTCATTGAAACAGTGTCGATACCAACGTGAATTAAGATTTCAGCACCGTTAGCTGTTCTCAATCCATAAGCATGTCCTGTTGGGAAGACGATTGTCACTTCAGCATCTGCTGGTGCGTAAACGACATCTTCACTTGGTTTTACAGCGATACCTTGTCCCATAGCTCCGCTTGAGAAGACTGGATCATCCACATTTGAAAGAGCAACGACGTCACCAACGATTGGAGTTTGGATGACACCTTCACTAGGTGAAGCAAGGGTACCAGTTACTGCTTCTTCTGTTAAACGGTCAGTTTCAGCTTCAGAAATTGCTCCTGCAACCTCTTCTACTTCATCTTCGTAACCAAACATGTAAGTAAGAGCAAAACCAAGTGCAAATGATACAGCTACCATAAGAAGGTATTGTAGAAGTTGTCCATTACCAATGTAAAGCATTGTACCTGGGATGACTGTGATACCATTACCAGTACCAGCAAGTCCTAGGATTGAAGCAAGTCCACCACCGACTGCACCAGCAATCAATGAAAGGAAGAAAGGCTTACGGAAACGCAAGTTAACCCCGAAGATAGCAGGCTCAGTAATACCTAGGAAGGCAGAAAGAGCAGCTGGGAAAGCAAGAGTTTTAAGTTTAGGATTTTTAGTTTTCACACCAACGGCAACAGTTGCAGCACCTTGAGCAGTCATAGCTGCAGTAATGATAGCGTTGAATGGGTTAGCGTGGTCAGCAGCAAGCAATTGAACTTCAAGCAAGTTGAAGATGTGGTGAACACCTGATACGACGATTAATTGGTGAACTCCACCAATCAAGAAACCACCAAGTCCGAATGGCAAGTTAAGAATAGCTTTTGTTCCAATGAGAATGTAGTTTTCAACAACGTGAAAGACTGGTCCGATAACAAACAATCCAAGGATTGACATTACAAGGAGTGTTACAAACGGTGTTACCAAGAGGTCAAGTACATCTGGAACAACCTTACGAACTGCTTTTTCAAACTTAGCTCCGACAACCCCGATGATGAAGGCTGGAAGAACTGAACCTTGCAAACCTACAACTGGGATAAATCCGAAGAACTGCATTGCAGTTACTTCACCACCAGACGCAACAGCCCAGGCATTTGGAAGTGAATCAGAAACGAGCATCATACCAAGAACGATACCAACAGCTGGGTTACCACCGAATACACGGAAAGTTGACCAAACAACCAAACCTGGCAAGATAATAAAGGCAGTGTCTGTCAAGATCTGAGTATAAGTTGTCACATCTTCTGGAAGTGTCATTCCAAGAGCAGTCAAGAGACCACGAACACCCATGAAGAGACCAGTTGCTACGATAACTGGAATGATTGGAACGAAGACGTCACCGAAAGTACGGATGGCACGTTGGAACCAATTTCCTTGTTTTGCAGCTTCTGCTTTCATATCTTCTTTAGAAGATGTTGGCAACCCAAGAGCTACGACTTCATCGTACATCTTGTTTACTGTACCAGTACCAAAGATGATTTGGTATTGACCTGAGTTAAAGAAAGCACCTTGAACTTTTTCCAAGTTCTCGATAGCATCCTTATTGATTTTCGCTTCATCTTTTACCATAACACGGAGGCGAGTCGCACAGTGAGCTACACTGTTGACGTTCTCACGTCCACCCAAGGCTTCGATGACTTTTTTTGCAATTTCTGTATTGGTCATTTGCAAAAATCTCCTTATAAAAAAATTTGTTCTTGTTTGAAAGCGATTTTACTCGCCCTACGAGTATTATTTTATCATCTTTCAAAAATATGTCAAGCGTTTTGCAGAAATTTTTATTCCCTTTCTTTTTTCTCTGATTATTTTTGCTCGTTTTTGAGGGAAATTCTCTTTTTCCTCAAAAAATATCTTTATACTTGAGGAATAAAGGTTTTTATTTACATTTTCTTTCATATTTTCGTGAAAATTTGCCAGATTTCTTTTACTTGATTTTTGGCAATCGTTTGACATATTTTTCTCTTTTTTAACATAAAAGGCTTGCTTTTTTTGCCGAAAACGTTTACTATTAATAATAGAATAGAATAGAACTTATGGAGGAAAGATAAAATGGAATGGACAACCGAGCGCCGTTACAGACGCTATGAAGATTGGTCTAATGATGAAATCAAACAAATCAAGGAAAAGATGGCACAATCTCCTTGGCATACTCGTTACCATGTTGAGCCTAAAATGGGGCTTCTCAATGATCCAAATGGCTTTTCTTATTTCGATGGCAAATGGATTCTCTTTTACCAAAACTTCCCCTTTGGTGCAGCCCATGGGTTGAAGTCTTGGGTGCAGCTTGAAAGTGATGATCTAGTTCACTTTACAGAAACTGGAGTCAAAGTTTTGCCAGATACTCCATTAGATAGCCACGGTGCCTATTCTGGTTCTGCCATGCAGTTTAGCGATCAGTTATTCCTATTTTATACGGGAAATGTTCGCGATGAAAACTGGATTCGCCACCCTTACCAGATTGGAGCCCTGATGGATAAGGATGGCAAGATTACAAAGATTGACAAGATCTTGATTGATCAGCCAGCAGACTCTACTGACCACTTCCGCGATCCGCAAATTTTTAACTTCAAGGGGCAATATTATGCTATCGTCGGTGGACAGGACTTGGAGAAAAAAGGCTTCGTCCGTCTCTACAAGGCTGTGGACAATGATTATACAAACTGGCAAGCAGTTGGCGACCTTGACTTTGCTAACGACCGCACTGCCTACATGATGGAATGTCCAAATCTAGTCTTTGTAGGCGAACAACCTGTCCTTCTCTACTGCCCACAAGGATTGGATAAAGATGTTCTAGACTATGACAATATCTATCCAAACATGTACAAAATCGGAGCTTCCTTTGATCCTGAAAATGCTAAAATGGTAGATGTGTCTCCATTGCAAAATCTAGACTATGGTTTTGAAGCCTATGCAACTCAAGCCTTCAACGCTCCAGATGGACGTGTACTAGCAGTAAGTTGGCTTGGGTTGCCAGATGTTTCTTACCCATCTGACCGTTTTGACCACCAAGGAACCTTCTCATTGGTCAAAGAACTCACTATCAAAGATGGCAAACTCTACCAATATCCTGTCTCATCTGTCAAAGAACTCCGTTCTTCTGAGGAGCCATTTTCAAATCGTACTCAAACCAATAACACCTATGAACTCGAGCTCAACTTGGAAGCCAATAGCCAAAGCGAGATTGTCTTGCTCGCTGACAAAGAAGGCAAGGGGCTTTCAATCAACTTTGACCTTGTCAATGGACAGGTGACAGTGGATCGTAGTCAGGCTGGTGAGCAGTACGCCCAAGAATTTGGTACAACTCGCTCTTGCCCAATCGATAACCAAGCTACTACTGCCACTATCTTCATCGACAAGTCAGTCTTTGAAATTTTCATCAATAAAGGAGAAAAAGTATTTTCTGGTCGTGTCTTCCCACATGCGGACCAAAATGGTATCCTCATCAAGTCTGGAAACCCAACTGGAACTTACTATGAATTAGATTATGGTCGCAAAACTAACTGATGTCGCAAAACTTGCAGGCGTCAGCCCCACTACCGTCTCACGGGTCATCAATAAAAAGGGATATCTATCTGAGAAAACCATTCAAAAGGTTAATGAAGCCATGCGAGAGCTAGGCTATAAGCCCAATAATCTGGCTCGTAGCCTCCAAGGAAAATCTGCCAAGTTGATTGGACTTATTTTTCCAAACATCAGTCATGTCTTTTATGCGGAGTTGATTGACAAGTTGGAACACCAACTCTTCAAAAATGGCTACAAGACCATCATCTGTAACAGCGAACACGACTCTGAAAAAGAACGGGAGTACATTGAAATGCTGGAGGCCAATCAGGTCGATGGTATCATTTCTGGAAGTCACAACTTGGGAATCGAAGACTACAATCGTGTGACGGCACCGATTATTTCCTTTGACCGAAATCTATCACCAGACATCCCTGTCGTCTCCTCTGATAACTACGGTGGCGGTGTCCTCGCAGCCCAAACTTTGGTCAAGACAGGCGCCCAGTCTATCATCATGATTACAGGAAATGACAACTCGAACTCACCGACTGGACTGCGCCATGCTGGCTTTGCCTCTGTTCTCCCGAAAGCGCCTATTATCAATGTTTCGAGTGACTTTTCTCCCGTCAGAAAAGAAATGGAAATCAAGAATATCTTGACCCATCAGAAACCAGATGCGATTTTTGCTTCGGATGATTTGACAGCTATCCTGGTTATCAAAATTGCTCAAGAGCTGGGAATTTCTGTTCCTGAAGAGCTCAAGATCATCGGTTATGATGGGACCTACTTTATCGAGAACTACTATCCTCATCTGACAACGATTAAGCAGCCTATGAAAGAGATTGCCCAACTCACTGTCGATCTTCTCCTGCAGAAAATTGAGGGCAAGGAAGTCGCGACAACTGGTTATTTCTTACCAGTCACACTATTACCAGGAAAAAGTATTTAATACTCTTCGAAAATCAAATTCAAACCACGTCAGCGTCGCCTTACCGTACTCAAGTACAGCTTACGGCTAGCTTCCTAGTTTGCTCTTTGATTTTCATTGAGTATAAACACAAGAAAACTCAGACTGATTCGTCTGAGTTTTTTATGATCTTAAGTTTTCGAGATAGCGCTGGGCTGTCTCTAAGTTAAAGGTTTTATCTGCGATGAGGCGCTCAACTAGGGGAGCAACTTCAGACTCACTAGCCCCAGCTAGGAGAGCTAGGGATTTGGCCTGTAATTTCATGTGGCCTTGCTGGATTCCTGTACTTACCAAGGCTTTGAGGGCCGCAAAGTTTTGGGCAAGCCCAATGGACACGATAATCTGAGCTAATTCCTTGGCAGAAGGATTTCCCAGTAGTTCATGACTGAGGGCTACACGAGGATTAAGACCGATAGAGCCACCCTTGGTCGCTACGGGCATGGGTAGGGTCATCTCACCGATCAATTCTTCTCTTTCCATGTCCAGCGTCCATTGACTAAGACCTTGATAGTGCCCATCTCGACTGGCAAAGGCATGAGCCCCAGCTTCGATGGCACGCCAGTCATTACCAGTAGCTATTAAAATAGCATCAATACCATTAAAAATCCCTTTATTATGGGTAGCTGCTCGGTAAGGGTCTGTCTGCGCAAACTGACTAGCCAAGGCTATTTTCTCCGCAATTTCTCGTCCTTGATCCCTTTGAGGACTCAAGTAGCGAAAGGCGATACGACAGCTTGCAGTCACCAGAGAATCGGTCGCATAGTTGGACAAAATACCCATGAGACTCTGTCCCTGACTGAGTTCTTCTAAGACTGGTTTCAAGGCTTCCAGCATGGTGTTGAGCATATTGGCTCCCATGGCTTCTTGGGTATCAACATGGAGATAGACAACGAGAAAGTCTGTTTCTCCTTTGATCTGCTCTACATGCAAATCACGCGCCCCACCACCACGTTTGACGATAGAAGGATAGGCTTGATTGGCAAGTTCCAAGAGCTCCGCTTTCTTGCTGGCAATCTTCACTTGCGCTTGTTCAGGATTAGCAACGTGGTAAAGAGCTACCTGACCAATCATCTGGCGCTCATGTACTTGAGCAGTAAAGCCACCTGCTCGCTTGATGATTCTGCTGGCATAGCTGGCCGCAGCAACTACTGAGGGTTCTTCTGTCACATAGGGAACTGTGTAGTTCTGACCGTTCACCAAAAGCTCTGGAACGATAGAATAAGGCAGAGAAAAAGTTCCCACCACATTCTCACTCAGCTGGTCTGCAACAGCCAAGCTGACTTGTTCATCTTGCTCCAGACTTGTTTGCTTTTCAGGACTAAGGAGCGCCTGAGCTCGCAACAACTCCAGGCGCTCATGATATGATTTTTTAGAAAATCCATTCCAACTTATCTTCATTATTTTTCAACCTTGCTATAACGGCGTTGGTGGTCGAGAATCTCAACCAAGGCATAGTCTTGATGTTCATAGCCTGCAAATCGGGCTGAACCAGACTCATCCAACTGCAATTCTTCGAAGAAGACTTTTTCATAGTCTGTAACAGACAATGCTGTACGTTGTTTGAGTTTGCTCAAGCGATCCTTATCAAGGTAAGCCTCATAACCTTCGACCAGCTCTCCACTAAAGAACTCTGAAACGGCTCCACTTCCGTAACTGTAGAGGGCAATTTTATCTCCAGCCTTCAAAGTCTCTGCATTTTCCAAAAGAGAAAGGAGGCCGAGGAAGAGGGAACCTGTGTAGATATTCCCAATCATCTGACTGTAGAGAATAGACTTGTCAAAGTTCTCTTGCAAACTATCCTGTTTTTCTTTAGACAAAGTTTTGTCCATCATCTTGCGCAAGCCTTTTAGGGCCAACTTAGGATAAGGCAAGTGGAAGCAGATAGCCGCAAAGTCATCCATAGTCCAATCATAGCGTTTCTTGTATTCATCCCAAGTCGTTGTCAGGCAATCAAGATACTGTTGGGTCGAGTACATGCCGTTTACATAGGGAGTGCTTGAATAGTTCGGACGCCAGAAATCCATGATGTCGCGCGTTTGGGCAACGTTATCATTGTTAAAGGCCATGATGCGCGGATTTTGGGTGATCAACATCGCCACACTTCCAGCACCCTGGGTTGGTTCACCTGGAGTTCCCACACCATACTTGGCAATATCACTGGCAATGACCAAAACCTTAGACTCTGGAGAATTTTCCACATGCAATTTAGCATAATGAAGAGCAGCTGTTGCTCCGTAACAGGCTTCTTTGATTTCAAAACTACGAGCGAAAGGCTGAATGCCTAATAGGCCATGAACAAAGACTGCCGCCGCCTTACTCTGGTCAATCCCTGACTCGGTCGCCACGATGACCATATCGATTTCTTCTTTTTCTTTGTCTGTTAAAATAGAGTTGCTTGCACTAGCTGCCAAGGTAACAATGTCCTCAGTCAGTGGCGCAATACTAATTTCATTTAACAAGAGTCCCTTGCTAAATTTTTCGGGGTCAACTCCCCTCGCTTCTGCTAAGTCTTGTAATTTCAAGACATATTGACTGGTCGCAAAACCAATCTTATCAATACCGATTGTCATATTTACCTCTGTTTTTTCATTCATTGTAAAAAATCGTTTCATTCTATTTTATCACAAATAGGGACAAAAGAGAGAAAAAAGACTTGATTCACCAAATCAAGTCTTTGCTTTGACTGCATTAGGAAGAGATTCTTCGTTGCTTTCGGATGTAGTAATAAAGCTTTAGAATTACCGTTCCACTTGCCATTCCGATAGAAATGACCAGAGCTAACATAACCACCAAAGTCGCGCTGGCAAGGGCATGGCTGTAATCGCCTGTCACAAAGAAAGCTGTCGTTCGATAGGATAAATAACCTGGCACCAAAGGGGCAAGAATGGCCAAGACAAAAACCACTGCTGGTGTCTTATAGACAATACTTAAAATCTGGCTGATGCAAGAGCCAATTACTGCCGCGATAAAGGTCGCAACAATAACATTGGTCGGTTCTTTGAGCACGAGATAAAGGAGCCAAACGCCCATTCCCAAAACACCACCAGGCAAGAGCATGGAACGCTGGACATTTAGTACGATTAGAAAGGTGATAATGGCGAGCAAACTCGCTACTGCTTGGAGTAAAATACTTGTTAGAGTCATCTTATGTCATCAAAACCAGGGCTACAGAGGTGCCGGCCCCTAAAGCGAGGGTAATGAGCAGGGATTCAAACATCTTGCTCATACCAGAGTTGATATGATTGGTCATGATATCTCGAACCGCATTGGTCAGAGCAATACCTGGAACAAAGGGCATGACGGCTCCTGCTATGATCAGGTCTGCCGTCGAAGGAAATCCAGTATAGCGAGCCCAGAGCTGGGCAATCAAGCCAAAAACAAAGGCACCCGCAAAAGCTGTTACAAAAGGAATTCGGATAAACTTCTCGACATAGAGAGAGAAGGCAAAACCAAATAAGGTCGCAACGCCTGCTCCAAAAGCATCATAGACATTGCCACCAAACATAATCGAGAAGAAAGGAGCGCTGAGGGTTGCTGCTACAGTCACTTGAAGCTTGCTATAAGGAAGAGCTTGATTTCTGATTTCCTTCAGCTTTTCAAAAGCTGTAGAAAGATCAATCTGGCCACCCACAAGCTCCCGTGATACTTGGTTGACATCACAGACTTTTTCGATGTTATAGGAGGATGACGTCACCCGTTTCATCCGAGAAATATTGGTATTTTCAATCGAAAAGAAAATAGCTGCGGGCATGGCAAGAACATTGCAATCCACTATTCCCTGTGAATGGGCAATGCGAATCATGGTGTCCTCAACCCGATGAATCTCCGAACCACTTTTCAAGAGAATGGTTCCAGCTAGCATAATCACATCAATGACAGCATTTAACTCTTTTGATTCGTCCATTTTCTACTCCTATTTTCTACTCCCTTTATTCTATCACAAAAGTTCATGAAAAAAAATCTTTGTCATGAAATCATGACAAAGATTGGGTTAATTTCGTTCATTGCTTGACGTTCTACCGCCATCTGAAGAATCCGTTGTAGGGTTGCTACCTTGATTGTTACTCTGTGAAGGCGTCGTGTCTGTTCCTGGATTTCCGTGTTGAGACGAACTTGATGAAGAAGGAAGTGGTTTTGGTTTATAAATAGAAATCTTAACACGTGTTTTATTGAGATCTACCTTTTCTCCAGGTTTAGGGTCCTGACTAACAACTGTTCCTGCAGTAGTTCCTTCAGGAGCAGTTGATACTTCCACAACTTCGATATTAGCCTCTTTTACACCAACAATCTGAGTCAAATTGTTCTTAGTAAATTCGAGACTTGAACCAATGTAACTTGGCATCGAAACGCTGGTCACCTTCTTAGCAACTGTTAAGGTAATCGTGCTGGCTTTCGTGAGATCGTAAGTACTTCCTGCAGCTGGGGTTTGCCTAATGACTGTTCCTGGATCGCTTTCGCTAGATTCCTCTTCCTCGATCTTGATAAGATTTTCTGGAACCTTTTTCTCTTTGAGCTCTGCGACAACATCCGAGGACTTACGTCCTACATAGTTACTTAGTTGGAAGGATTGCTTACCTGATGAAACGATTAGATTTACTTTACTTCCTTCTTTTCGACCGCTTCTAGCTTCTGGATCTGTTCGAATGACGCGACCTTCGGCTACTGTGTCGCTGGCCTCTGTCTTTTCTTCACCTACTTCAAAATTAGCTTTCTTCAGTGTCTCTTTAGCTTCAGCAACTGTCTGTCCCGATACATCTGGAATAGCAATAGTCGCTGGAGTTCGGGAGAAGATCCAAATCAAAGAGGCTGCAACTAGCAAGGCACTGGCCAGTAAAATCATATAGCGAGCTTTAAACTTCCGTTTTTTCGCTGGTTTTGGTACTGGTGCTTCATCTACCACCTGCTGAGTCTGCTGTTTTGATTGAGGTCGCTCTAATTGTGGCTTAGCCTTCGGAATAGAGGTCAGAGTGCTTTGTGGAACTTTAGGCAAGGTCTTGGTATCAACCTTGCTTGCCTCATCAAAGACTAGCTTTGGTTCTCTCCTACGATTGTGAGACAAACAACTCGACAAGTCCACATACATTTCTGATACAGACTGATAACGATCTGTCAATTTCTTGGCCGTTGCCTTGATAACGACATTTTCCAAAGCTTGTGGTACTGCTGGATTCTCAGCAATAACAGATGGAAGTGGTTTTTGGAAATGCTGGAGGGCAATAGTCACTGCACTATCCCCATCATAAGGGATATGTCCAGTCAACATTTCATAGAAAATAATCCCCATAGCATAGATGTCACTCTGCACAGTTGCCTTGGAACCGCGGGCCTGCTCAGGTGAGAGATAGTGGACTGAACCGAGCATGGAGTTGGTCTGTGTCAGACTGGTCTCTGCAAAAGCCACGGCAATCCCAAAGTCTGTAACTTTGGCAGTTCCATCTGGTGTCAATAGGATATTTTGAGGTTTCAAATCTCGGTGGATAATCCCTCTCGTATGCGCCAGACGCATCGCCAAGAGAATCTGTCCCATAATACGGACGGCTTCTTCGTTTGAGAGAGGAGAGTGTTCTTTAATATAACGTTTGAGGTCCAGCCCTGCCACATACTCCATAGCTAGATACTGCTGACCGTCTTCTTCACCGATATCTGTTATTCGAACGATATGGGGATGATCCAGATCCGCCATGGCTCTCGCTTCACGTTGAAAACGTGCCACAGCAATCGGATCTGTCTGATAGTTAGTCCTCAGGACCTTAACCGCCACTTCTTCCCCGTCTAGGATCAAATCCTTGGCCAAGTAAACATCCGCCATGCCTCCTCGACCAATCTGTTTGATAATCCGATATCGTCCGGCAAAAATCTTGCCGATCTGGATCATTCTACTTCCTCCTCATTCATGTGAACAAGGGCAACCGTGATATTATCTAAGCCTCCTGCATTGTTTGCAAAACGAATCAAAGTTGCCGCCTTGTCTGCCAAGGAAATATCACTCGTTACAATATCGTAGATATCGCTTCCTGAGATCATATTGGTCAAGCCGTCACTGTTGAGCAAGAGGTAGTCTCCTGGCTCTAGGCTAACCATGCCAAAATCTGGTTGAATTTCATCTTTTTGCCCAATGGATTGGGTAATGATATTTTTCTGTGGATGAATTTCTGCCTCCTCTGGAGTTAGCTGACCAGCCTTTAGCAGAGCATTAACCAAAGAATGATCACTTGTGAGCTGGCGATAATTTTCACCACGGATCAAACCGATACGAGAATCACCGATATGGGCATAAATAGCTTGATTTCCAATAATGGCTACTGCTTCAAGCGTTGTTCCCATCCCCTTATAGGCTTCGTCTTTCCCCATCTGATGAATTTTTTGATTTTCAAGTTCCAGATAGTGGGCAAACCATTCACGGACCTCATTGACGGTGTCGATTTGGGTATCAACCCAAGCCACGCCCAGGTCTGTTACCGCCATCTCACTAGCGATATTGCCTGCACGGTGTCCTCCCATCCCGTCAGCCAAGAGGATCATGGTGCGCCCTGCTCGGTTGACAAAGTGATTGACATAGTCTTGGTTATTTGTTCGTTTCTGACCAACATCTGTTAATAATGCTATTTCCATTGTGTCAGTTCCTTCCTAATCAGATATCTTGCGGAATTGGCTGATAAAGAATCCATCACTTCCGTACAATTCAGGAGTAATTAAGATACAGCCGTCCTTCAAAATATCCTTGCATTCATGTTCTAGTTTAACCTGCTCAAACTCGGGGTGACTTTCTAAAAATGCCTCAACGACGTGAAAGTTTTCCTCTGAGACGATAGTGCAGGTACTATACGTTATTATACCACCTTTTCGTAAGGTTTGACAAACACTACCTAGTATTTCCAGCTGAATTTGCTGTAATGATGCGAAATCCGCCATTTCTTTATTGTATTTGATATCCGGTTTTCGGCGCAAGAGTCCAATCCCAGAACAAGGAGCATCTACTAAAATCTTGTCAAACGAGTCACGATCGAAAAACTCATGAACTTTTCTGGCGTCCAATTTTTGCGTTTGCACTCGATCTGCTACCCCCAAACGTTGGGCGTTTTCTTGGATCAAGTCCAACTTGTGATCATAAAGGTCCAAAGCCGTCACCTTACCCGATGTGAGGTAAGAGGCCATATGGACTGTTTTTCCGCCAGGAGCGGCACAGGCATCCAGTACCTGCTCATCACCTTGTAGAACAAGAGTCGGAGCAACCAGTTGACTGGACTCGTCTTGGATGGTTATAGCCCCTTCTGCGAACAAATCATGTCCTGCAAAGTGGCCTTGCTCCTTGACCAGACCAGTGGCCGCTAAAGGGGAATCAGTTACCTCTAACAAAGCTTTGATTTCCTCTTTTCGGCTTAAGTCGGTCACTCGTATGCTGGCTTTGCTGCGCACCAAGAGACTTTTAAAGATGGCTTGTGCTCGCTCTTCGCCGTATTCTTCCTTGAGCTTAGACACTAGCCAAACTGGGAGAGAATAGGAAATGGAATCACGCTTATTTTTTCGCTTAATGCTGTCAATATCTGGCCAGCCTTCTCGCAAAATACGACGCAGGACGGCGTTAACCAGTTTTTCACTGCCTTTTTTACGGGCTTTGGCTAGTTCCACCGCTTCATTGACCACTGCGTGATTGGGAACCTTATCCAGATACCGAAGTTGGTAGGCGCTCAGAAGGAGCAGGATATAGAGCCAGTTATCAAGCTTATCCCGGTCTTCGATAAAGTGTGACAGGTACCATTCCAGAGTGAGTTTTCGGGCTACCGTTCCGTAAACAATCTCTGTCACCAAGCCCTTATCTGCTACCGAGAGTTGACTCCCCTTGAGGTGTTTGTTTAAAGCAATATTTGAGTATGCTTGGTTAACCAAAACATCCTCTAGTACTGCTAGAGCTAGACTTCTAGCCGTTTCTACTTTAGTCACCAAATCGTTCTCCTACAGTCAATGTCCGTCCCACTCCGTTGAGGAAGGAAGCGATATCCATCTTAGGCTTACCAGCTGGCTGTACTTGCTTGAGGGATAGAGCTCCTTCCGCCGTTGCAACGATCAATTCTTTCTTGCCAATAGAGAGGATCTCGCCTGGATTTCCCTGACCTTCTACTGGTAGAGCTTCATAAATCTTAAAGCGGTCTCCCTTGAGAAAAGTATGGGCAACAGGCCATGGATTCATTCCTCTGATTTGGTTAAAGAGTTGACGGTTAGTTTTAGTCCAATCCAGTCTTTCTTCCTCTGGCTTGATATTTGGCGAGAAAGTGACTTGACTAGGATCTTGTGGTTCAGGTTGGATTTTTCCTGCTAGATAGCCAGGTAGCGTATCCAAAAGCAAATCGCGACCAACGATTGCTAATTTTTCAAACAAGGTGCCGACATTGTCCTCATCTGTGATAGGGATGCTGCGACGGGAAATCATATCCCCTGCATCCATCTCCTTGACCATCTCCATAATGGTCACGCCAGCTTCCTCATCCCCTTGAATCAAGGCATAATGAATGGGCGCGCCACCACGGTGTTTGGGAAGGAGGGAAGCGTGAACGTTGACCGCAAAGTTCATGCTATCAAGGAGTTTACTTGGGAGAAACTGCCCAAAAGCAGCAGTGATAATCCCATCAGCTCCTAGCTTCATAATGGCTTCCATCTCTGGACTTCCAGATAATTTTTCAGGTTGGTAGATAGGAAGGCCTGCTTCTTTGGCAGCCTGCTTGACTGGGGTTTCTTGGATTACTTTTTTACGACCGACAGCGCGATCTGGCTGGGTCACAACAGCTAGAATCTCGTAACGGTCATCTGATAACAACCCCTTCAAAACTGTCGCTGAAAATTCAGGTGTCCCCATAAAGATTAGTTTTGTCATTTCTTCTCCTTCTTATAAAAATTGCTGCGGTTCATGGTCAATGCTAAGACGAAGCTCGCTATTTTCCCGTTCTTGAGTCAAGGCTAAGACCTGATTGAGAGTCTGTCCCAGCTCATCTTCTAAACGGTATTTAATCAAAATCTGGTAATGATAGAGGTTGTGGGTACGGGCGATGGGTTTTGGTGTTGGTCCAAGGATTTTACTAGTTTCCGACAAACCTGAGCGCAAAATTCCCATGACTTCATAGGCACGTTTGACAACCTCTTCTTCTTTCTTGTGAGAGAGGGTAATCCCAATAGTGAAATAGTAAGGCGGGTAGCCGAGTTGGCGCCTGATACTCATTTCATAAGCGTAAAAGCCTTCATAGTCCTGATCTTTGGCAAAACGAATGGCATAATGCTTAGGATTGTAAGACTGGATCAAGACCTGCCCAGCCTTTTCTGCACGACCTGCACGGCCTGCCACCTGGGTTAAGAGCTGAAAGGTTCTCTCAGAGGAACGGAAATCTGGCAGATTTAAGGCCGTATCCGCATTGAGAACTCCGACTAGGGTCACATTTGGAAAATCCAAGCCCTTAGCAATCATCTGAGTGCCCAGTAAGATATCTGCTTCCCCTCGGCCAAACTGGTCAAGAAGAGCTTGGTGACTGCCTTTCTTGCGAGTCGTATCCACATCCATCCGTAGAATGCGGGCCTGAGGAAAGAGCTCTGCTAGCTCATCGTAGGCTTTCTGAGTCCCTGTCCCATAGTAACGAATACTGCGACTCTGACAGTTGGGACAGACATGAGGAATTCCTTTGGAAAAGCCACAGTAATGGCAGTTCATGGTCTTGGTATCCATGTGGAGAGTCAGAGAAATATCGCAGTTGGGGCAGCTATCTACCGTCCCACACTCCCGACACATAACAAAGCTAGAATAACCCCGACGGTTGAGCATGAGGACTACCTGCTCTTTTTTATCCAAACGGTCTTGGATGGCCTCTAGCAAAGGAGGCGTAAAATTTGATGTCTCATTCTGCCCGATATAGTCCCGAAAGTCAATCACTTGAACCTCAGGAATAGTGGCTAAAGGATTAGCTCGTTGGGTCAGACGTAAGTGTTGATAGACGCCTTTTCCAGCCCGCGCACGGCTCTCTAAGCTCGGTGTTGCCGAACCAAGGACTAGGGCTGCTTGATTGTACTGAGCCCGTAAAATGGCGACCTCTCTAGCATGATAACGGGGATTGCTGTCTTGTTTGTAGCTCGCTTCATGCTCTTCATCAATAATCATGACACCCAGATTTTTAAGCGGAGCAAATATGGCTGATCGAGCACCAACAACAACTTGGGCATCACCGCGTTCTACCTTGCGCCATTCGTCGTACTTTTCACCATTGGACAGGCCTGAGTGGAGAATGGCTACTCTCTCACCGAAACGAGCAATGAAACGCTCCGTCATCTGTGGCGTCAGAGAAATCTCAGGTACCAGTAAAATAGCCTTCTTACCCTTGTCCAAGGCTCCTTGGATGATCTGTAAGTAAACTTCTGTCTTTCCACTTCCTGTAATTCCTTGAAGGAGGAAAGGAGGCTGTTGACTGCCAATAGCACTAACAACGGCATCACGCGCCTGTCTTTGTTCAGGATTCAACTCTAAAGGTGTACTTGCTTTAATCCCTTCAAAATAAGCAGCCGAGCGTTGGACTTCCATTTGGACTAGGGTTAGAGCTCCTTGATCTACAAAAAAGTTGACTTGCTCGCGTGAGTAGGATTCTAACAAGCTAGCCAGAGAAGCACTTTCAGGATGAGCTAGCAAATAGTCTCTCAGCTCTGCCTTTTTCTTAGCACGCGCAGAAATCTCAATCTTCTCTAGCTGAGTGGCATCAACCTCATACCAAGACTGGGTCTTGACCTTCTTTTGATCGACTGCCTGGTATTCTAAACGGAGTAGCCCTTTTCTAGTCAAACGCATCATTTCTGCCTGTTTGGCAAAGTCTAGAGAAGAAAAGGCTAGCGAAGCTTCTGAACCAAACAAACGCTCTTTGTCTGCCTGACTCAGACCTTCCAGAGGATAGAGAATCTTATCATAACTAGAGTTTAAAAATCCCGGCAACATGGCTTTTAGAATGGAGATTTTGTAAGAAAAGACAGACTTGCGTAACTCCTCAGCCAGCCAGAGTTGCTCTTGAGTCAAGACGGGGGAAAAGTCTAGCACTTCTGCAATCTCCTTCAAGTCCTGATCAGCTACTTCTCCCGACTGGGACTCCAAACCTAGCACAATTCCTTGGATCAAACGATTGCCCTTGCCGAAGGGGACATGGACCCGCATACCGACTTCCAGCATCTCTACAAATTCTTCAGGGACCTTATAACTATAGGGCTGGTCCGTCTGCATCAGGGGAACATCCACGATAATCTTTGCGATAGCCATTTTCTCACCTCCTTCTTGTCAGTAAATTCTTGCAATAGAAAAAATAAGATTGAGTCCCCCCAACCTTAAATTTTTTCACCATCTTCTTTTTCTTTAGCGATTTGCTCTTTGATTTTCTTTTCTTCTTCTTCTTTGCGGCGTTTTTCTTCTTCGATACGGAGACGAACCGCTTCACGTTTTCCTTCTGGATCTGGGTGAATGGTTACATTTCCAGACTCGATTTCTTCCAAAGCGCGAAGAGTTGATTTTTCAGACTTAAACTCTTGAGTTGCTGGCGCGCCTGCTTCTAGTTCGTGGGCACGCTTTGCTTCCAAAATTACGAGTGAATATTTTGATGGTACCTTGTCAAGCAAGGTATCAATAGAGGGTTTTAACATCATTTGCTTGTACCTGTTTCCTATAGTTTATCGAGTAGTTGGAGATTTTGGCAACATCTCCTGGTAGTGACCAATGACACGGTCCACACGGAAGTGTTCTGCTTCGATCACACGCTTGACACGTTCAGCAGCGAGGGGCACCTGATCGTTGACAATGGCATAATCATACTCACGCATGAGGGCAATTTCTTCCTTGGCTTTTTCGATTCGTTGGGCAATCACTTCAGCACTATCTGTTCCACGACCTACCAAACGATCTTGCAATTCATCCAAATCTGGTGGCGTTAAAAAGATAAAGACAGCATCTGGAACCTTTTTCTTAACCTGAAGGGCTCCTTGGACTTCAATCTCAAGAAAGACATCGATTCCCTTGTCTAGGGTTTCATTGACATAGGTTAGCGGAGTTCCATAGTAGTTACCGACATATTCTGCATATTCCAACATCTGACCTTGACGGATTAGCTCTTCAAACTCTTCACGAGTACGGAAGAAATAATCCACTCCGTCCACCTCACCAGGACGTTGCGCACGCGTCGTCATCGATACAGAGTATTGAAATTGATTCTCAGAACTCTCAAAAATCTCTCTTCTAACCGTTCCTTTCCCAACTCCTGAAGGACCAGAAAAAACGATTAGCAAGCCTCGGTCTGCCATTATGTCTCCTTTAGTTAGTCTGTGAAATAAAGTAAAATTTCTCTCGGACACTGATGATAGCGTCAGTTATTCTTCTACAGTCTTTCTATCTAGTGTAACAAAAAAGCAGTAATATTTCAACTGCTCTTTCTTATTTATTTAGCATAATCTACTGCACGAAGTTCGCGGATCACGGTTACCTTGATATTTCCTGGGTAATCGAGATTATTTTCAATTTTCTCACGAACTTTGTGAGCCAAGATTGTGACTTTGTCGTCTTTGATTTGTCCTGGATTAACCATGATACGGATTTCACGTCCTGCTTGAAGGGCGAAGCTATTTTGGACTCCTTCAAAGCTATTAGCGATTTCTTCCAAATCGTGGAGACGCTTGATATAGTTTTCAAGAGATTCACTACGAGCACCTGGACGCGCCGCACTCAAGGCATCTGCTGCAGCAACAATCACTGCAATCACACTTTCAGGTTCCACATCGCCGTGGTGGCTAGCAATAGTATTCACCACAACTGGGTGTTCCTTGTACTTGCGTGCCAACTCTGTACCAATCTCAACGTGGCTACCTTCAACCTCGCGGTCAATAGCTTTCCCGATGTCATGAAGGAATCCAGCACGACGGGCAAGAGCTGCATTTTCACCAAGTTCACTGGCGATGATACCAGATAGCTTAGCAACTTCAATCGAATGACGCAAGACATTTTGTCCATATGAAGTACGGAACTGCAAGCGTCCCATGATCTTCATCAAGTCTGGATGAAGGTTTGGCGCACCAATCTCATAGGCTGCAGCCTCACCGTATTCACGGATTTTATTGTCAATCTCTTGACGGTTTTTCTCCACCAACTCCTCGATACGAGCTGGGTGGATACGGCCATCCTTGAGCAACATTTCCATGGTCATACGAGCAATTTCACGACGAATCGGATCAAATCCTGACAAGGTTACCACTTCCGGTGTATCGTCGATAATCACATCAACCCCTGTCAAACTTTCAAAGGTACGAATGTTTCGACCTTCACGTCCGATAATGCGTCCCTTCATGGTATCGTCTGGAAGGTGAACTGTCGAGTTTGTTGACTCTGCTACATAGTCACCAGCGATACGCTGCATAGCCTGAACCAAGATATCTTTCGCAATCTTGTCTGAACGTTCCTTCACTTCTTGCTCTGCCTCACGAATGCGACTAGCAATTTCCTTGGTCAAGTTTTCCTCTGTCTGAGCCAAGATAATATCTCGAGCCTCAGTTTGGGAAAGGGAACCGATACGTTCAAGTTCAGCTTCTTTTTGTCTTTCGACTTCCTCTAATTGCTCTTCACGTGCATCAAGGTTTTTTGCTCTATCAGAAATACTTTGTTCTTTTTGTTCAAGTGTTTTTTCTTTGTTCGTCAAATTATCGTCCTTACGGTCAAGGCTCGCAGCTCTCTCCGTCAAACGACTTTCAATTTGCTTGAGCTCCTGACGTTCTGACTTAAATTCAGCGTCCACTTCTTCACGGTATTTTCTGGCTTCCTCTTTGGCCTCCAATAGTGCTTCTTTTTTAAGAGACTTGCTTTCGCTCTTGGCTTCATTTAGCAATAAATCCGCTTCGCGCTCAGCTTGTCCTCGTAAATTAGTTGCTTCTTGTTCAGCATTTAGAAGCATCAACTCTGCAGCCTCTTGAGATGATTTCATCTTAGCTGAGATGCTGACATATCCAATGACTAAACCAATGATGACGGCAAAAACAGCAATCGCAAGTGTCATGATTTCCATGTTTTTACCTCATTAAATTTGTTTATCGAATGACATACATTCTTTAATATTCTATCATAAAAAACCGATTTCCACAAACCCAAATTGAAGAGTTTTGTGTGATTTTTTGAAGAAAATCCTTATATTTTCAAGCAAAATAAAGATTCTTTAAAAATTTAAATTTCCACGAAAAACGAAGCAAAAAAGAGCAATCACCCACCAAATACTACTTCTACAAACGCCTTAGAGAAAGTTCAGGAACAAGTGAAAGCGGTTCACTGTGGACAGATTTAACAGCCAGATCCCCATCATCACACTACTTCAAAATACCAAAATTATACTGAATAAATTTCACATATTCCAACATCTCAGTCGCGCTATAATAAAGCCTTTTATCCTCAAATTTTCAGAGAAACTTTAGCACCTTGTGAGATTGACAGCCAGACGTTGACTTGTTCTGGTAAACTTCGTCATTAGTTAAAAGCAATCAGCAAGAATATAAGATGTCTAGTATTTGATTTTCAAAAATTTAGAATGATAATTCTCGTTACTTTGAATGTTAGAAAAGAGAGAACCAATCTGATTCTCTCTCATGATTAGTTAGATCTCACTCTCTACAGTTGACAAAGAGCCAAAAACCCCAGATAGCCTTAGGCCATCCGGGGTTCTTGTTTTCATCGCTAAAATGATATCAACAATTTCATTTTAGTCGATTTTTGGGACTTAGTCTTCTAAATCCATTTCAGAAGCTGCTGATTTCTTCTTCTTGCCAAGAAGAGAGGCAGTTGCCAAGGCAGCTACTCCTAATCCAAGACCAGCAAATTGGTTACTTGCAGTTCCTGTATTTGGAAGTTTTCTACCGTTTGAACGTCCTGGTCCAGCAGGTTGTTGTGCAGGAGCTTGTGAGTGGTTCAATGCACTTGAGATTGAAGCACTGTCAGACAAGCTAGCTGAGGTACTTGCGCTATCGCTCAAGCTTGTGCTTGTTGAAACTGATTCACTTGTGCTGATTGAAGCACTTACGCTGTTGCTCAAGCTTTCTGAAGTACTTGCTGAAGTTGAGGCATCGCCTGAACCATTGCTTGTACTTGTTGAACCTGAACCACTACCTGAGTTGTTGCTTGCACTGATTGAAGCTGAAGCTGATTGACTTGCAGATACTGACGCTGAAGCGCTTTGGCTTGCTGATACAGATGCTGATTGACTAGCTGAGCCATCGCTTGTGCTTGTTGAACCTGAACCGCTACCTGAGTTGTTGCTTGCACTGATTGATGCAGAAATGCTGTCACTCAAGCTTGCGCTTGTTGAGACTGACTCACTTGCGCTGATTGATGCTGAAGTACTATCGCTCAATGATACACTTACTGATTTGCTGAGTGAAACTGACTCACTTGCACTTACAGATTCAAGGTAGCTAGGAAGGTTAAACTCTGGTTTAGATTCGCTTGTTGGCTCACCCTTACTATAGCTGAATGAGTTAGATTGTTGTGACGCACTTGTACTCAAACTGCTTGAAATGCTATTGCTAAGTGATGTAGATGTGCTTACGCTGTTGCTCAAGCTTGTGCTTGCTGAGTGGCTTGCACTGATTGATGCTGATACGCTGTTGCTCAAGCTTGTGCTTACTGATTGGCTCGCACTGATTGAGGCTGATACGCTGTTACTCAAGCTTGTGCTTGCTGATACTGAAGCACTAATTGAAGCAGATACGCTGTTGCTCAAGCTTGTGCTTGCTGATTGGCTAGCACTGATTGAAGCAGACACGCTGTTGCTCATGCTTGTGCTTGCTGATACAGATGCACTAATTGAAGCAGACACGCTGTTACTCAAGCTTGTGCTTGCTGATTGGCTAGCACTAATTGAAGCAGACACGCTGTTGCTCATGCTTGTGCTTGCTGATTCAGATGCACTGATTGAGGCTGATACGCTGTTGCTCAAGCTTGTGCTTGCTGAGTGGCTAGCACTAATTGAAGCAGATACGCTGTTACTCAAGCTTGTGCTTGCTGATTCAGATGCACTAATTGAAGCTGACACGCTGTTGCTCATGCTTGTGCTTGCTGATTGGCTAGCACTGATTGAAGCAGACACGCTGTTGCTCATGCTTGTGCTTGCTGAGTGGCTAGCACTAATTGAAGCAGATACGCTGTTACTCAAGCTTGTGCTTGCTGATTGGGATGCACTAATTGAGGCAGACACGCTGTTACTCAAGCTTGTGCTTGCTGATTGGCTAGCACTGATTGAAGCAGACACGCTGTTGCTCAAGCTTGTGCTTGCTGATACTGAAGCACTGATTGAAGCTGATACGCTGTTACTCAAGCTTGTGCTTGCTGATACAGATGCACTAATTGAAGCAGACACGCTGTTGCTCAAGCTTGTGCTTGCTGAGTGGCTAGCACTAATTGAAGCAGATACGCTGTTACTCAAGCTTGTGCTTGCTGATTCAG